>CAZWVA010000069.1:0-13715 GCA_964636885.1 uncultured Spirochaetia bacterium | reverse complement strand
ATGCCTACTTCACCTACGGAGGTAAAACCCGTTGTGTGTATGTAGGCAAGGAGAAGAGAGAAATAGATCCTATTAAGGAGTTAACAACTAAGATGTGGAGGTGAATAATCATGGGTGTTTTTTGTAAGGGAAACCGTTGGTATCTGGATTACTACCTTCCCGATGGCAGGAGGAAGAGGGAGGTAGTAGGCCATGTAAACAGGGTTACACGGTCTATTGCGGAGAAGGCATTAAAGGTCAGGATTGCTGAGATTGTCCAGGGGCGTTTTAACATTGAATCCACTAAAAAGCCTATCGTATTTGATCACCTGATGGAAAAATACCTTGAATGGGCAAAGTCTCATCATCGGAGGGCTGACAGGGATCTGGCGGCCTCTAAACCTCTACTATCCTTCTTTGGTGGCAAACAGATTGGGGACTTAAACCTCTGGCTCATTGAAAAATATAAGGCCAAAAGGAAGGATGAGGGAAAGAAACCGGAGACCGTGAATAAAGAGCTAAGCATATTACGACGCATGTTCAACCTTGCGGTAGAGTGGAAGCTGATTACCACAAACCCCGTTCAAGGTATGAAGCCGGTTAAGATTCAGAGGTATTTACCCAGAGTGCTCACAGAGGAAGAGTTTCATAAACTCTATCAGGCAGCATCCCCTCACTTTAAACCGATCCTCCTATGTGCATATATGACGGGTATGAGAAGGTCTGAAATAGCAAAGCTTAAGTGGGAGGATATTGACTTTAAACGCGGATATATCTACGTGAAAGAGACTAAGAATGATGAATCCCGCAGTATTCCCATGGCAAAACCTTTGCTGATTACCCTGGCGGAATTAAGGAAGAGAGCAACCGGTGAATTTGTGTTTACCACCCCCAGGGGAGAGCCTTACACATATATTACCGCCTGGAAAAGGGCATGGGAGGGAGCCTTGCGGCGATCCGGGATAGGAAAGTGCAGATTCCACGACCTTCGGCATACCTTTGTGTCTAATCTCATAGTGGGAGAGAAAGAGGATTTAGCTACCGTTATGGAGCTTAGTGGTCATAAAGATATTCGCATGCTAAGGCGATACAGTCATACCAGGGAATCCGCTAAGAAGACCGCCGTAGAGAAGCTTGGAGAACGTTTAAATAGACTGTTTATGGACACCTCCTCGGACACCTCCCCTAGAAGGGATAGAGGAGAAGTAAGCGTAACCTATTGAAATCATTGGTGGAGATGACGGGAATCGAACCCGCGACCTCCGCCTTGCGAAAGCGGCGCTCTCCCAGTCTGAGCTACATCCCCACTTATAGATGGACGGCAAAAAGCCAGAAAACCATAAGTAGGCTTTATTATAATACACTTCTGAATAAAAACAAGTATCTAGAAACCCCTTACCATAAAAATAACGCGTATTCCCAATACGTTTACCCCGTTTTAACAATGGCTTAATCCTCTATTAATAATCGTCCGGAAGACTCATAGCTATCGCCCCACTTTTCACCCCCCCTTCTATACCACTGGGAGTGCCTCGGACAGCGGAGGCACTCCTCCTTTTTCCCATTCTCCCAGTGGATCTTTTTTATGAACCTGTGCATAAGCGGTTTATTCGTGTAAGATATAACCGCTTCACATTAAAATCAGGACAGACCCTCATTTTAAGGACGAGGAGCCAAGGATCAAAAACCACCCAGTAGAATCGAAAACAGCCTATGGAACTACTTAACAGCTTTATTGAAATAGTACTCCACCTCGATAAGTACCTGGATATCGTCATCAGGAATTACGGTACCTGGACCTACGTGCTCCTATTTCTAATAATCTTCTGTGAAACCGGTCTTGTGGTAACCCCATTTCTTCCCGGAGACTCACTTCTCTTTGCCGTGGGTACGTTTGCCGCCCTCGGTTCCATAGACATTAGGTGGCTGGTCGTTCTCCTAAGCCTGGCGGCCATCCTTGGAGACAACGTGAATTACTGGATCGGATACTTCACGGGTCCAAGGGTCTTTAGCAGGGAGAAATCCCGTTTCCTCAATAAAGAGTATCTAGACCGTACCCATAGGTTCTATGAGAAATACGGGGGAAAGACCATAGTTATAGCCAGGTTCATTCCTATTATACGCACGTTTGCCCCATTTGTAGCGGGCATAGGGCGCATGACGTATAGGCGATTTACCCTGTATAACATAGTGGGAGGGATTGCCTGGATCCTCATATTTGTCCTTGGGGGCTATTTTTTTGGCAACATCCCCTTAATTAAAAGGAATTTTGAGATCGTCATATTGGCCATTATATTCATCTCCGTTCTCCCAGGCATAGTAGAGTTCCTACGTCATAGGTTTCAGTCAGCTTAGTTTCAAACCCTAAGAGATATGAGGTTCGGTGCGTTGGGGCAATCGAGTAAAGGAACCTAGATTGGCCTTTCCCGGCTGTATTTTATGTAACCGTTGTGGTATCATCCAACCTTAAACGGTTTCTCTCGAACGGATATAGAATGGAAGTCGGCTATTTTACTATGCCCTTACATCCAGCCGGAACGGACTATACGCAGAGTCTTGACGAAGACCTCGAGCAGATCGTCGTATTGGATCGACTCGGTTTTAGGGAAGCCTGGATAGGGGAACACTTTACAGCCGCATGGGAGAACATCCCGGCTCCTGACCTTCTAATCGCAAAGGCGATTCCACTAACCAAAAACATCATATTAGGCACTGGTGTCTCGTGCCTGCCGAACCATGACCCCTTTGTCCTTGCCCATAGGATAGCGATGCTCGACCACCTAGCCAAGGGAAGGTTCTACTGGGGGGTAGGAGCAGGGAGCTTTATCGGTGATTTTGAGGCGTTCTGTATCGATCCCAAGACTGGGGAGCACAGGGATTTAACAAACCGGTCCCTCGACCTCATCCTCAATCTGTGGAACGACCCCGAACCTGGGATCTATGAAAACAGAAGGTGGAGGTTCTCCGTCCCGAAACCCCAAAGGGACGTGGGACTTGGGGTTCATATTAAACCCTACCAAAAACCGCATCCCCCGATAGCAGTTGCCGGGATCACGGAGGGATCGGGAACACTCAGGATCGCAGGGGAAAGGGGATGGATCCCCATGAGCATAAATTTCGCGACGAAGGACGTCTTAAGGACCCACTGGGCCTCCGTTGAAGAGGGAGCAATGAGGTCTGGAAAAACGGCTGACCGCTCAAGGTGGAGGATAGCCAGGGACATATACGTTGGAGAGACAACCGAAGATGCCAGGCGGGACGCTAGGGAAGGAACCCTCGCAAGGGACTTTACCGACTATTTCTTTAAGATAGTCCCAAGGATAAGGGGCAACCTCGACATATTTAAAATCGATAAGACCATGCCCGATTCCGATGTAACTCCGGATTATATGATGGACAACCTTTGGATCGTAGGAGACCCAGACCACGTGGTAGAGAGGATTAATGAACTCTACAACTACGTCGGCGGCTTTGGGGTTCTACTCGCAATGGGTCACGAGTGGAAGCCAAAGGACAAGTGGATTCGCTCTATGAGGCTCCTGGCAGAGGAGGTCATGCCGAGGCTACGTGAACTGGGTTAGGTAATCGCTTTATATTGAGATACGGTTCTTTAGAAAAGAGAAGTGGAATCAATGCATGTTTAATAGGAGGATGGATATATGCTCCACCTGGTTATTAACTGGTTTTTAAGCGCCTTGAGTCTGGTGATTGCGGCTCATCTCATTCCTGGGTTCGAGGTAAAGGGGTTCGGGTCGGCTTTGATAGCGGCCATAGTAATAGGACTCATAAACGCCACAGTGGGTTTTGTTCTAAAGATCCTAACGCTTCCTATCTCTATACTTACCTTTGGACTCTTCTTCCTCGTGATAAACGCCCTTATGCTCCAATTGGCCTCTAAGCTGGTATCCGGTTTTGTTGTAAGCGGCTTCTGGCCAGCCTTCTTTGGCGCCATAGTGCTTGCGGTTGTAAACATGGTTTTAAAGGGGCTGATCTTTGGGGACTGATTTTTATTTCATTAACCCTACACAAGAGATCCCCTTTCATCCAGATCGTACTCAGCTATAGGAGAAACCCGTTCTAGATAACGGATTATATTCTCCCAATAAACCAGGCCGTCTCTTTATAAACCGAATACAGTTAAGCCCTTGCCCGCTTCTTCGACTGGATTGCCCTTATTCTCTTCTTTTCCACCTTATGCGAGAACGGGTCCTCGATCTCAGGATGAAACATGCGAAAGTGGTTAAGATGCATATCCGAATAGGAACCCTTCGGATAGTACTTGTCATAGAACTCAATATCAAGGTGCATCGCCTGAAAAACGAGCCTCATGTACATAGGATCGACAAAGGCTGGAAACCTTCCGTATGTGTCGTATATATAGTTGGCGACGTCCTTAACGATCTGGATCGTCGTCTGCGTGGGTTTGGGGGCCCTCATGAGGTGTTTATCGGGCTCTAGATAGGGAAACGGCTTATCCGGTTTCCATGCGCTCTCCTTATGTTCTAGGAAGGCATCGATCGCTTCGTTCATATCCTTGTAGTAGGGGGGACAATAGCCCTGAAAAACCCCGTCTCTACCAACTGGCACGGTTGCGGGAGGGTCAATGACTCCCTTCTTGGGCTGGATAAACCTAAATCCTAGTCCCCTAAAGAGCTGTGGGGCTGCTCCCATGGCAAACCTCGGAATGAATCCGCTAAACGTCCATCCCGCAAGTCCCAGAGCCTGGAGGGCTAAGCTCATGTTCTGGCATATAAAGGCCTGTTCGACGTTGAGTCCTGTAAGGATCCTCACCTCGAGATCGAATAGAGAGAGCTTTACGTCCTCCTTGATCCTTCCCTTCTTTATCCACTCCTCCATTCCAGCGGGTTTTCCAGTAAGGTCATCTATGATCTGAAACCCGTACGAGTGACTGCAATAGAGGTGAAGGAGGTTTAAATACTCCTCGGTTACATCGGTTACCGGAATGAATACAGTCGTTCCAGGTTTATTCGTATTCCACTGGTTGAATTCAAAGAGCCCTGGCATTCGGTCCGGCAGTTGTGCCCTTCCGTCCTCAAGCTTTACAAGGCTTTCTCTATAGAGTTCAAGGATCCGTTCCATCTTCTCCTTGCGACTCATCTTGAAAAACACATCGAGCTCGTGCTTTTTGGGAAGCATCTGCTTTACATTCACGAAGTAAAGCCCTTTATCGTTTGTGAAGAATAGCTCTGTTCCGTGATTGTTGCACGCCGAGGGCCATGTGCGACCCGTCCATTGGCAGAGGAGATCTATACCCGTTTCCGGTGGCAGATCCGCCAGGCAGAGACCGGTAAGACCGGTTCCCGCCCATACGAGTAAAGCCTCCTCCATTTCGTCAAGGGGAATAGGGGGGGCAGAGGATTTAAATTCAAGCGAACTGTTCTTAAGCTCCATTCCTAGACCGAAACGGCGTGAACGGCGGTTGAAGATAGCGTCAAACAGGGGATACTTAAGAGCCTCTTCATATCCCTTGTTGAGAAATGAGTTGTTGTTTTTCTTGGCCATTATATTCCCTCCAGGTGTAGGTTCGTACCACACAATTTAAAATAACAAAATGAAAAAATCAAACCTGTATCCAAAAATCCGGCCCTTTTTGATGTGTTCTTCTAAGATATGTTTATTTTTTAAGCCCGGTTGCTTAAGCATTAAGCATTGACTGCGCCCATTAAGCCCGGATATTTCAAAAAAGGCCTCTTTTGTTATTGAAAAAAACTCCGGTGATATGGTATGTTGTTTGCATATTTAGGGGAGAGGAGGGTAATTCTATGAAGAAGATAGAAGCCATAATAAAGCCTTTTAAGCTGGACGACGTTAAGGAATCCTTAAAGGAAATAGGAGTTCAGGGGCTCACGGTCACCGAAGTAAAGGGGTTTGGAAGACAGAAGGGGCATACGGAGCTCTATAGAGGGGCGGAGTACGTTATAGATTTCCTGCCAAAGATAAAACTCGAGATCGTGGTTCCAGACGACATGGTAACGAAGGTGGTTGACGCTATACTGGAAAGCGCCCGAACCGGAAAGATCGGTGACGGAAAGATCTTTATACTGGATATGGAAGAGGTTATAAGGATAAGAACCGGAGAGCGTGGTGAAGATGCATTATAGGATAAAAAACGACTTTAAAAACACACTAAACACCAGGAGGAAACAACAAAATGCCCACTAAAAGGAGCAACTCGAATAACAAGGGAACGAATTCTATGTTCCCTCAAAAGGTGAGTGACGTATTAAAATTGATAAAGGAAAAAGAGGTCGGGATTGTGGACTTGCGGTTTCTCGACTTCCTTGGGACCTGGCAACACTTCAGCGTTCCGTCTCACGAGCTGGATGAAAAGGCCTTTGAGGAGGGGCTTGGTTTTGACGGGTCGAGTATCCGAGGATGGCAATCTATTCATGCAAGCGATATGCTTGTCATCCCCGACCCCAAAACCGCAAGGATGGACCCCTTTACCGCAGCTCCCACCTTGGTGATAATATGCGATGTGGTGGATCCAATAACGCGCGAACCATACTCACGTGACCCTAGGAATATAGCCAAGAAAGCAACGGCCTATATGAAGAGCACGGGGATAGCCGATACGGCATACTTCGGACCAGAACTCGAGTTCTTCATATTGGACGATGTCAGGTATGATCAGACATCCAATGCTGGATACTACTTCTTGGATTCCGTAGAGGGGGCATGGAACACCGGAAGGGAAGAAAGGCCGAACCTGGGATACAAGCCCAGATACAAAGAGGGGTATTTTCCGGTTCCACCCACTGATACATTTCAGGATATAAGATCGGAAATGGTTAGGGTCCTGGAGGAGCTCGGCATCATGGTCGAGGCGCATCATCACGAGGTCTCAACCGCGGGTCAGGCCGAGATCGATATGCGGTTCGCCCCGCTTGTCGAGATGGGAGACAGGATGAAGTGGTATAAATACGTATGCAGAAACGTTGCTAAAAAATACGGAAAAACCGTTACCTTCATGCCTAAGCCTATATTTGGAGATAACGGTTCGGGCATGCACACCCATCAATCACTCTGGAAAAACGGAGAGCCGCTTTTTGCGGGAAACGGTTACGCCGGTCTAAGCGATATGGCCTTGCACTATATCGGGGGAATACTGAAGCACGCCCCGGCTATATGCGCGTTCACCAACCCCACGACGAACTCTTATAGGAGGCTCGTTCCAGGTTTTGAGGCTCCCGTTAACCTCGCCTACTCCGCAAGGAATAGAAGCGCGGCTATAAGGATCCCGATGTATTCTCCGAGTCCTAAGGCAAAAAGGGTGGAGGTTAGATTCCCAGACCCATCCTGCAATGGCTACCTTGCCTTTGCTGCTATGCTTATGGCAGGGCTCGATGGAATAGAGAAGAAGCTAAACCCAGGAGAGCCGCTTGATAAGGACATATACGCACTTGGCCCGGAGGAGCTTGCGGGAATCCCGTCTGTGCCGGGTTCGTTGGAAGACGCCCTAAAGGCCCTTGAAAGTGACCATGATTTTCTCCTTAAAGGCGACGTGTTTACGGAGGATGTGATTGAGACATGGATAAGCTATAAGAAGGAGCATGACGTGGATCCTGTAAGGCTTCGTCCTGTACCCTATGAGTTTGTACTTTACTTTGATGTCTAGAACACTCTGAATCAAACCGACTGAAAGGCGGCAGGATTCTCTGCCGCCTTTCCTTATATCAGATTGATTGGGATTCCTCGCCTTCAAAACGGCGCAATCGGTATTCAGCCGGGTTCAACATCGGATGAGATGAGGTTATTAATCGCTTCTACCAGTTGCTCGAAGGAAAAGGGCTTTAGCAACAATGGACTCTCTCTTAACCTGGTAAAACAGTAGGCGTTTCCCGATACGAATATCATCCTTTTTGCCAAATCCTGACTTAACTTCTGCACCTCTATTTGAAGTTCGTCCCCCTTCATCCGTGGCATATCAAAGTCGGAGATTATCACATCGTACCGATTCAGCCCTATCTTCTC
This sequence comes from uncultured Spirochaetia bacterium, assembly GCA_964636885.1. GTDB lineage: Bacteria > Desulfobacterota_D > UBA1144 > Nemesobacterales > CSP1-2 > CAZWVA01. The sequence continues at coordinate 5,741 of CAZWVA010000069.1, read as the reverse complement.
CAACCCCTCTAATCCGTCTCCTGCGGTATCCACCTCGAATCCTTCATTCTCCAGGATCTGTTTCTCTAAGGCCGCTGTTACCTCATCGTCCTCTACAATAAGGACCTTAAATTTTTTCATTGCCCCTCCAGAAATCTCCCTGGGTTCTATTCCCCGTCTCATCCCAAGACCCCTCATCCTTGTGTAAGACTGCACGATAAACCAAGAACGCAGGGTTCATTTTCCCAACGGTTCTCTATATCAAATCACCTACTTTAAATCAATAGTAATTTAGTATGAGCCGGTACTAGTACCAAACCCCTACTTCTTGACCCATCTTCCATCCGGAAGCTGAATCTCCCAACCGGGCTGGGCTTCGTCCCTTCTTACCGCGGCAAACTGCTCGCCTGCCTGAGGAAGGACACGGTTTATGTTCTCAGGAGTTGGATCGAGTTTATTGATCTTCACAATTGCCTTAGCCATTCCCCTGATTATTATCTGCCTATCGGAGTTTTCCGCATTAAAATCCGCCGACTCCTGCGGCGTTAGATCGCCCCTTCTGACGAGGAGTCCCTTATTCCCCTCCCCGACCTTTCCCTGGAAGAGGAGTCCGTTTATGGAAGAAAGCCTTTTTCCCCTACTACGAAAGGCCTGTACTACATCCGGCATACCTCGGATCTCTCTGGTGATCTGTTCTGAAAGATCTCCAGCCGCCCATGCGGTTTTACCGATGTTGATATCGAATCTCCTCCTAAGAAAGATAACCCTTCTCGATTCGAGTTGGGGCTCTTTGGGATACTCCATTAGGCTCCGGGGCTTCTCCTCCGGGGCCTTTTCCTCTGGCTGAGGAGCCTTAAGTAGTTCCTCTTCTAGGCTCTTATAGGCCTCCTTTACCTCCTCAGCAGGGAAGTAGATGTTTACCGTTACAATCGCGCAAGAAGAAAGGGGAATGAAAAACACCGGAATAAGCGCCTGAAAAACGGTTCTTGTGATCCTCTTCATCTTCTGGTCACCTCTTATCCTTAAATTCGATTCTTAGTTCTCCCCTGCCCGCCCTCTTTGCCGTTTCCCTTATCACGGAAAGGAGATGCACTACGGATATGGAGTTCCTCTTTTTGTCTACACGAATGGATAGATCCCTTATGCCTAGTGTCTCGTTTAATAACTTGAGCTCCTTAAATGTAATAACGCCACCTTTGATATAACCCTGGATCTCACCCTCATCGTATTTGCGGTATGGCCGGAGGAAGAATCTCTCCCTTACACCGAGTTTCATAAGGAGAGCTTTTCCGACCCTCCTCGGTTCCTTTTCCGATTCTATGGCCCAGAAGCCGAAGACCCCTGAGAGCGTCTTTAGCTCATAGCCCTTTCCCCTTACCCAGGCAAGGCCGTTTACCATTCCTGAGATATAGTCCTTTGTGGAGGGAATACTACTAGATATGTCCATAAGGCTTATGTTTTTAAAAAGAAAAGATACATCGTGCGTGCTCTCTTTACCGCCGAAATCAAATACCCCGGTGCCAAACGCAAGGCCTCTATAGAGATCGGATTTAAACCGTCTGAGATTTATCCTCCCTTTATTCAGCTCAATTCCGCATTCTATATCCCTCAGCCTCAAAAATCCATATTCTATCCGCTCGATCTTTAGAAGGCCTTCCCTGTCTTCTATTCCATCTCGCTTCGCTAGATGAAGAAAATCCCTAAAAGCCCTTTCGCTAATGAGCCTATCCGGTTCTAAGTAATACCCGATTAGAGGAACCAAAGAGATTGGCGGCTTGTCCCCATCCTTTATTATCGGTATCCCTCCACTTACGTCTTTTATAAGAATCGGTGTACCGTTCAATTTCCCAATAAAGGAAGCGCCTTTTACGTGTATCCTGCCCTTTAAGGAGGTTTCCTCTTCGAGAAATCTATCGATATTAAGGAATAGACCAATATCGCCCATGGACTCGCCTTCCCTCATGACCTGTGGGAGAATGGGAGATAGGGTTTCCTGAAGAAAGACAAGAGGGATTCGAGGTAGATCGATCTCTAGGCTTCTATCCCCTTTTAGGGAATCCTCCATTTTGACTTTTATGCTTATTCTTCTACCCTCCCCGTTCTCTATAAACCCCTCTTTTATAGAAACGGTTTCACCAACCGTTTCTATATGTACGTTGCCTTTTAGAGAAGACTTAATCCCGTCTTTCTCGATAACCAGATTAACGAGTCTTATCTCACCCCTTCCTTCGGGGAAAAGGGTTTCATTCACGCTTCCCTTAAAATCGAGATCCAGTCTCTCCAATCCCAATCTGAGTTTACCTAGAGGGATAGAAGCCCTCTTGAGTTCAACGTGGGAGAAGAAGAAAACAGGGGACCTAGCGGTTTTAATAACGGCACTACCTCTTATATCGCCATTAAGAAACCTGCCGGAGATCCCCTCCAGTTTGATCCCGTCTTGAGAGATGGTTAACCGAAGGGATAAATCGTTTAGTTCTTGAGAGGCGATACTCCCTTTCCGGATAGATACATCCCCATTCCAGATTACCTTATTCTTACCCGTGTAGAAAAGAAGCACTCCTTTTATCCCCTCCGATTTTACCCTCCCGTTAAAAGCAGAAAAACTCCCCTGATCGAATGCGAGCCTATAAGAAGACCCGTTTTTGCCGTCTCCGGGTACAAGTCTAATCTCTTTTACCCTTAATTCCCCGTATCCCTCTATCTGGGACTCGAGATTTGTAAGGCGTAACGAGTTGCCACTTAATCTAAAATCTGCAACGAGGCGAGGAAAGAAGAACTCTCTATAGCCCCCTTCCTTACCATCCATACCTCCCCAGAGGCTCAATTTGCCGTTCTTTTCCGCTTGAATATGGGCTCTAATTTCCTTTAGGTAAATCCCATACTCCTTTACCTGGAACCGAGAGCCGGTCGAGTATAGATCGAGGGTCCATTTATTCCCCTCTTCTAATCCGAATGAGAGTTTGTTTACACTTCCTTTTACTATGGAGAACCTGCCGAATGAGAGATCCTCGTAATACAGACCATTACTCTCAACGCTCATTCTACCCTCTCCCCGGTTTAGGGCTTTGCTATCCGCCTTCTGACTAGGAGATGTATTCCCAGGCAACGCGTGGGTTTCCGGCCTATAAGGGAACACAATCCTCAGAGGGCCCATGGATTCCACCCTGGAGGCACGTATTGTTTTTCCTTCCGTTCCTACATTGAGACCGCGAGCAGAGAAAGAGAGTTCCGTATAAAGACCCCTATTATCATCTCCGGTAAACCGGATGCTTACCACTTCGAGCTTTCCTTCAGATCCCTCAATCCGGAAACCGTTTTTTTTATCCTTAATCCTTATCCCATTTAGGGTAACATCACCTCTTAAGCAAAGGCTTCTGTCTTTTATCGAGCCAGTAACCTTTATATCCCCGGCTTCGGCGTTTCCCGAAAATCCGATGTCTGAGAGGGCGGGAAACCATTTGGCCAGCCTTTCTAATTCGATTCTCTCCGCCTTTCCCCTGAGGTCGAGGATCCCTTCGGCTGTTACCCCCTCTATATTTCCTCCAATCGAAATGAGGATCAGCCTATTCACGTCCAGTTTGAGGGACTCTATAAAAGCGGTATCGGTCGTCCTGTCATAATGGAAATCGTATTCGAGTCTTCCGGAAAGATCGGACTCCTTCTCCCCCTTGGTTTCTGATGGCACGAGATCGATCGTTCCCTGGGAATCGATGGTATCTGAGATCCGGAACCGTAGGTTCGAGGACACGGCGAGTTTCACAGGCGGCTTGACTGCGTTAGAAAACGCCCCAATGTTTAACTCTAGGAGGTTTATCTTTAATTCTCCAACCGGTACCTTTAAGAAGGGTTTAATCCTTCCCTCGATTCCTAACTCGTTATTCATGAGGGTTATTGAACCGGAGAGTTCTATAGTCTTTTCTCCTTCTGGGTGGGCATCCCCAATGCCTAAATCGATCCTTTTTGAAGATAGAAAGACCCCCATGACCTTGATCTGGGCGTTTCTTATCTCAACGTGCCCGATTTCGATTGGAAGGAGTCTTTTTTTCTTGTCCCTATACGCTCCCGCTCCGGTTGATTTCATTAGGTTGCCGAATCCCTCTTTGGTTAATGAAAGAACCGACCCATCTATGATTATTTCCCTCACCCTTATCCTCCGGTCAAGGAGAAAGCGGAGAATATCGGGTACGATCACTACCTCTTCTATCCTTAGTATCGGTTTTATCATGAGTGGATCGAAGATCTCTATCCCTTCCCCTTTAAGACCGGTAAAAAGGCCGAATTCTACGTTTTTAATCCGGATCTCATACCCCTTATCCCTAGAGATCCCTTCTAGGTAGCCACGCACCTCCTTTGGAACGATAAATTCCGAGACAAGGATAAAGGAAACGAGAGCAAGGGAAAAAAGAACGGCCAGTAGAACCAGAACGGTTTTAGGAACTCTGTTTTTTCGTAGGGTCATAACACTAGGGGATATTATAATCGGGAATCTTCTGAATGAAACAAAGAGTCATTTGAGTCTCGATTACCGTGTGTAACCCTTACGTAGATGGCAGCCCATACCCCTATGGGTTGTAATTAGAATCCTCTTACCAAACACTTGACAGGATCACATTTTAAGGTCTTTATTTACTCCTTGGATTGATTTATTTAAACCGAGATCCGCTCTTAGTGTGGGTTATTCGGTAGAGGCAAAGAGGATCCATCAGATGTTTTCAGGGATCGTGATTGCAGGTGGAAAATCGAAAAGAATGGGTATGGATAAACGCCATATAATGCTCTTAGGGACCAGTCTCTTAGAACTCTCTATAAACCGTCTTAGATCCATTACGGAGGAGGTGATCGTTGTTCTAGGAGAAGAGGAGAATCTGGGTATTAAGGGTATCCGTTTCGTTTTGGATCTTGAGAGAGAAATGGGCCCTATGGTAGGGCTCTTTAGTGGCCTCTCCGAAATGAAGACCCCATACGGATTGGTTACCCCCGTGGACGTCCCACTACTCACGGATGGATTTCTAGGTTACTTAAAAGAAAGGGCGGTCGGTTATGGGGCGGCGGTTCCCAGATGGAAGAGGGGAATCGAACCGCTCATAGCCGCGTATTCCAAGGATCTACTCCCTTTTATGAAAGAGCGGATGAGTAAAGGAAGGAATCCTTCCCTTCACCTTCTAGTCCAAGAACTAAAACCAAGGGTAAGATTCATAGAGGAAGAGGAGATATCCAAATTCGGAGATCCAGAGATCCTTTTTCTCAACATAAATACAGAGGAGGATCTGAAAAAAGCAAAGAGGATAATCGGGGAGGATAAATAAAGGTCGCTCTGTTGTATGAATGCGTGGGATGATTTTAACTCCTCTCCTATCGGCCAAATCACACTTGACATAAATCCCCGGGAATTTAATATTATTCGGCTCAGTACTAAAAGAGACATATGGAGAAAGAGATGACGCTATCCAATGATAGAGATGGATCGGGTTTTCTGGATGTGATATTTGCCATCCTCGCTTTGCTACTCATTACGGGTACCATCTTAGTTGCAATAGGTGGTATCTATTATCAATTTATCAACCCTGCCCTCTGATTTGTGGTAGATTGTCCCATTTGGAGATTTATATGTACCGTAAATAACCGATGGTTTTCCTAGACCCCGTATCCACTAAGGGCATATAGGGAAATTCCTAAGACCTAAGTTTTTACAGGCACTTCTGAATCCCCCAGATTTCTTAGATTCCAAAAGAAGATTTAGGACTGGACTTGAATCCTTTCAT
>CAZWVA010000068.1:0-13824 GCA_964636885.1 uncultured Spirochaetia bacterium | reverse complement strand
CTGGTCCCTAGCCACGGATAGCACCTCGTTTACCGTGATAAACAACATAATGGAGGGGCTCACTAGATTCGGGAAGGACTATAAACCAGAGCCCTCACTTGCGGAGAGGTGGGAGATAAGCGAAGACGGAAAGACGATCACTTTCCATCTCAGAAAGGGCGTATTCTGGACGGATGGAAGGCCTCTTAAGGCCAGGGACTTTGAGTATTCATGGAAGAGGCTTCTCAACCCGGGTACGGGGGCCGATTACGCCTACTTTCTCTATGACATAGAGGGGGCGGAGGACTACAACGCTGGGAGGGAGACCAATCCCGATAGGGTCGGTGTAAAGGCTCTAGACGACGATACGCTCTTGGTTAAACTCAAGAGACCCGCCTCCTATTTCCTAAGCCTCCTGACATTCATGTCGACCTTTCCGATGAGAAAGGACGTTGTCGAAAAATACGGGGTGAAGTGGACGGAGCCTGAAAACATAGCCACCATAGGGCCCTTTATGCTCTCCAGTTGGCGCCATCATGAGAGGATCGTCCTCTCCAGGAATCCAAGGTACTATGGGGAAAGACCGAGGATAGAAAGGGTCTATATGATAATGAACGAAAACCCGACATCTGCCCTTGCCCTTTACGAGAGCGGGGAGCTCGATTTTATAGATGGGAGGGGAATCCCCCCTCTTGAGGTTCCGAGGCTTAGACTCTCGCCCGAGTTTAAATCCGAGCCCCAGTTTAGGGGGAATTACATAGGGTTTAACGTGAAAAAGGCGCCATTTGATAATCCCCTTGTGAGGCGCGCCTTCTCCGCGGCTATAGACCGTGTGAGTCTAGCAGAGCTCATTCAGGGAGCCGGGATTCCCTCGACCTCTTGGATTCCCAAGGGCATGCTTGGATACGACCCTGAGGTGGGAATCAAGTTTAATCCGGAGCATGCGAAGGCCTGGCTTGCCGAAGCCGGATACCGGAATGGGAAGGGTTTTCCGAGGGTGACCTTTCTTTATCCCGACGTGGGGAGTAATAGAATCGTTGCAGAGGCGATTCAGAGCATGTGGAAGGAATACCTGGGCGTGGAGGTAGAACTCGACAACCAGGAATGGAAGGTCTTCCTGAGCACCCTCGATACAGACCCGCCTCCCATATTCCGTGCCAGTTGGGGGGCGGATTTTCCAGACCCTCACAACTTCATGAATCTCTTCGAGTGTAAAAGCGGGAATAATAGGACGGGGTGGTGTAATCCGGAGTACGATGCCCTGGTGGAGAAGGCCGCCGAGGAGGGTGACCCTGAAAAAAGGACGGCCATCTATAGGGAGGCCCAGAGGATACTCACAGAGGTTGATGTTCCAATTGTTCCCCTATTTATCTCGGTTCAACAGAATATGGTAAAACCGTATGTGGTTGGCCTCGACCCAGATCCGCTCGGACTCATTCTATTCTCCAGGGTGCACTTCGTTAATAAGACCCACTGACCATTCAGGTAATCGCCTAATACCTAAACCTGATGCCTATTAGGTGGAGGAGGTCATCAAGCGTAATTATCCCTGTGAGTTCTCCTCTTTTGTCGACTATAGGTACCCGCCGGATTCCGTGATCGTGCATTACCTTTGCAAGCTCTGCGGCCCTTTGTCCCTCCTTTCCGGTTACTATTTTGTTCGTCATTACGTCCTTCACAAGGACTCTCTCTATATCCGCTTTCCTGGCCACAACCCTGATGGCTATGTCCCTGTCCGTGAGGATCCCTACTGGTTTCTTGTTTCTAACCACGACGACGCTCCCTACGTTCTTCTTGTCCATGAGCCTTGCCGCCTTTACCACGGTGTCATTTGGGGTCACCGTAATCACCTTCTTTTTGGTTATCCTTCTTAGGTGCATCTCTACCTCCCCTTTATTCTTCCCAATCCGACCTCTGATTAGGCGTATCTAACCTCATTCCTCGAATTCTGTTAGGACACTGGAAACCCCTTTTGAGGGTCACCTCCTCTAAAGAGAACGTAGGCAGATAGGATCCATCCAGCCTTAAGCGTCAATCGCCGCATCTTAAACCCCGCCTATGGCCGATGCAGAAGGTCACGGCTATACACAGAACCGTTCCTCTACACAGGCATTTGAATCGCAAAAAGAATCATTTCCCCTTGAAATAAGGGATTATCTCCTTTGCATACGTTCTCAGGGCCTTATCGGGGTCGGGGCTAAAGCGGTAGAAGAGGACAAAGTGCCTTACGCCCTTATCTATGAACCTCTCTATCTTCTCTATACAGTCCTTCTTCGACCCGGTTATGGTGAAGTCCAAGACCGCTTCCCTAGGGAAGAACTTGCCTATTTCCCTGAACTTCTGCCTTCTAGCCTCATCCTGAGGGACGACGTTAAAGTAGTTAAGCCCCTTGTATTCCTCCGGTATCTCAATATCGTACCCCGCCTTTTTAAGTTGATCCTGCATTATCAGAACGTACTTAAATGGCTCTAGCGTCTTATAGGCTTCATCCACATCCCTTCCAACGGATGTAAACACCCATAGGGCGGTATCGAAGTCGTCATTCAGGGTGCGTCCGGCAAGCCGGGCCCCCTCTTTTATCGTCTCCAGGTATTCGGCATACAGATTGGGGGTTAGATCGATTGGAAGCCATCCGTCCCCCATCTCTCCCGCAAGGCGAAGACCCTTTGGTGTATGGGTTGCGATATAAATGGGGATCCTCTTTCTCTTATATGGCCTTACCTGAAGAAAGGCGTTGGAAAGGTTATAAAACTCCGCATGAAAGTCTATAGGGCCTTCGCTCTCCCATAGCCTCTGCATGACCTTCATTGCCTCCCTCAGTCTGGCAAGGGGTCTATTCCACTTGATTCCATAGGCATCGAGGTTCATCGATTCTCCGACCCCCAGGGTAAGGCAGACCCTTCCCTTTGAAAGATGGTCTATGGTTGCAAGCCTCTGTGCGAAGACCGCGGGATGCATTCTATGAGGGTCTGAAACGGTTCCAAGTCTTATATTCTTTGTCTTTAAAGCGGCCGCGGTTGCGATCGTCCATGCCTCGTGTGCCTCGGTTGGCGATACGAACACGACGTGGTCTGGATACCAGACGCTGTCAAAACCGAGCTTATCGGCTTTTACAGAGAATTTTAAAAGCCCGTCTAAATCCGCTCCGGGCATAGGAGCCGAGAGCCCGAATCTTATGTCTTTTCCCATTTCTCACCTCTCAAGAAAAATTAAATCTCATTATAAACAAAACGGGATGAGGAATGCAATACCGCATTAATATTAGGGATGCCTATAAAAGGTGTAAGCCCTATGGATTACGACGATTTTAGGGAGGGTCCGTTCAAGATCCAGGGGAACTGTCGAGGCCGAGTTCAAAAAAGTGAAAGCCACGAAACCGCTTTTATGACGTTTTTTGTCTTTTTTAGAGTCAATCGACAATCCTACCCTATCCCACAGGAGCATAATTCTATAATAATTGCAAAGGGTTAATATGGGTAATTCGATAAAATCACCGGTGGCACGCCTTTTGCCATATGACTAATGGGATGAATATACACCTTGTTAAGGTCCTAGTTAAGGAGAACATAATCAGTCTCGATCAGATAAAGGTGGCTATCGAGGAGCAGAGGCGAACCGGAAAGGGTTTGGGCGAAGCCCTGATTGATTTGGGATATATAAACGAGGGTCGGCTTGTGGATTTTCTAAGCAGGGAGTACGGGGTTCCATCGGTCAACCTGGATGAATTCGATATAGATACGGTGGTTTTAAAGTCGGTTCCCAGGAAGACGGTATTGGAGCACGGTGTGATTCCGATAAGGATATCGGGAACGACACTGGTCGTGGCGATGTCGGATCCCTCTGACATAATAGCGATAGACGATCTCAGGTTTGCAACTGGATACAACATAAAGCCGGTTGTGGTGCCGGAGAGGGCGATAAGGAACGCCATAGAGAGGTACTACGGTACAGGTGAAGAGAAAGGAAGAGGAAGGATCGAGAGGGTTGAGGGATCCGTAGAGGAGATGATAAGGGAATTGGAGGACTTCAAGAAGACCGTTAGAGAGTCAGATGAAGTCGGATTACAGGGGGAGATAGACTCCGTTCCACAAGGGGAAGAGGAGAGTCCACGATCTTTAAAAGGAGATATAGATACAGTAGGTACCTTCTCTCAGGTTTACGAATCTAAACGGAGTCAAGAAGAAACGGTCCCTCATCTAGAGGAAGGCGATCCCAGAGAGACCGAACCTGTAGAAGAGGTTTTTAGGCTCTTTGGCATACCTCTCTCATCCGAGGGGCCTGAGTCCGCAGGGTCAAAAGAAGAGGTAGGTCCTTCTCTGGTTTCGGTAAAGGAGGAGCCCCTCAGCCCAGGTGATATACTCCCCCAAGAATACGAACCTCTGGATAAGCAAGAGGGGATGAGCCCGGATCTAGAGCCCAAAAAAACAGAGGATGCACCGCCATTATATCGGGAAGATAAGGCCATAGAGAAAAGCGAATCGGATTTTGATGTCCCGGAGAAGGGGATTCTCAAACCGAGCGACCCCGTCTTCGAGGTTTACGAAGCCGGGTCGTCCTCTCCCATTTCTTCCCATGAGCCGATGTGGCAAGGGGAAGAAGAAAGGTCTCTTATACTCGGCGAAGAAACCCCGACCTCAACCCTCTCCAAACCCGAAAAAGAGGGGGATTTCAAGGGAACCGTTCTAGTCGTAGATGACAGCCCGACGGTTCGAAAAATCGTGTCTATAACCCTGGAGAGAAGGGGATACAGGGTCTTTTCGGCCGCCGATGCGATTCAGGCACTGGGCAAACTAAACGAGGGGATACCCGATTTGATACTTCTCGATACCGGTCTTCCCCACATGGACGGCTACAGGCTTTGCAGGTTTATAAAGGACAACAGCCTTACCAAGGACATCCCCGTCGTCATGTTATTGGGGAAAGAGGGGCTCTTTGATAGGGTTCGTGGGCATATGGCCGGGGCGGCGGATTATATAGAGAAGCCTTTTGAGCCAAGCACATTGATTCAGATGGTTGAAAGGTACGGTCGGAGTATCACCGATCGGTAATCCCAACACCATAGATCCCTCATACCTTAAATCAAACCTTAACAACCGTGGTGATCCCTATGCGCAATAGGGAATTCTTATTGATTTTCATATGCCTTATGATAGTTTTTTACAGCCATGATAGAAAAGAAGCTCGGTTACAGGTTTAAGGATCGGAATCTACTTAAAACCTCTCTTACGCATAGTTCATATGCCAACGAAAGCTCGGTGATTAGTAACGAGCGGCTTGAGTTCCTCGGAGATGCGGTTCTTGGGTGCGTCGTTGCGCGTTTTCTTTATGACCGCTTCCCTGAGGCATCGGAGGGAAAGCTTTCCAAAATGAGGAGTGCCATCGTGAGTAGGTTCAACTTTGCAAGGTTTGCGGTGGATCTGGGAATCGATAAGGAGATCCTTCTCGGCAAGGGTGAGGAGCTTACCGGGGGCAGAAAAAGGGAATCGAATCTGGCCGGTGCGTTCGAAGCCCTTATCGGAGCGGTTTATCTGGATGGAGGGTATAGAAGGGTATTTCAGGTGATCTCACGGCTTTTAAAGGACTGTCTCGATCGTAAAGAGATATTTATCGATTATAAGACGAGGCTCCAGGAGTTGGCTCAGAAGCAGTATAAGATAATGCCCAAATACAAGGTGGTTCTTGAAGAGGGTCCTCCCCACGATAAGTGCTTTCACGTTGAGGTCAAGGTTGCGAGGAAGGTTCTTGGGAGGGGACTTGGAAGGAATAAGAAGGAAGCGGAACAGGCGGCAGCTAAGGAGGGATTAGAGAATCTTGGTTTATTGGATCAATCGAAGCGTTAGGATTCCAATAGGGCCGTCGTTCCGATTCTAATCGGAGTCCTCTCCAACGATACCGAGATCGTCCATCTTTTTTGAGAGCGTGTTTCTATTTATTCCGAGTATCGCCGCTGCCTTTTTCTTGTTCCCTTTGGCGGCCTTTAGAGTCGCTTCTATAAGTGGCTTCTCGACTTTCCTCATAACCGTATCGTATATCCCACCCGATGGGACTTCCTCAAAGGAGTTAATCAGGTTGAGAAGCTTCGCCGTCATTAACTCTTCAAACGCGTCTCCCTTTTTCGTTCTCTCTTCCCTTAGATATGGGGCTGCATCCAGGAGGGTATCCGGGGTTATCATCATATCGGATGAGAGGACGATTACGCGCTTTATCGTGTTTTCAAGTTCCCTTACGTTTCCGGGCCAGTTGTACCTTAGGAGTATCTCCTTTGCCTCTTCTGAGATCGTCTTTTCTCCTGAACCGAGTTCCCTTGCGTATTTCTCTAGAAAGTGTTCTGCAAGAAGTGGAATGTCTTCCTTCCTCTCTCTTAGAGGCGGGATTTCGATCGTTATCGCATTAAGCCTGTAGTATAGGTCTTTTCTGAACCTCCCTTTCTCTACCTCCTCTTCGAGGTTCTTATTTGTCGATGCGATTACCCTTACATCAACCTCCACCGGTTTCTCGCCACCGAGACGGTAGAACCTCTTCTCTTCGAGTATACGGAGAAGCTTTGTTTGGAGTTCGATCGGCATATCCCCTATCTCGTCCAAGTGGAGTGTTCCACCGTTTGCCTCTTCGAATCTCCCCTGTTTCTTTATCACCGCACCTGTAAAGGCCCCCTTTTCGTAGCCGAAAAGCTCGCTTTCGAGAAGCTGTTTAGGGATGGCGGCGATGTTTACGGCTACGAGCCTTTCCTCCCTTCTACGACTGTTAAAGTGAATCGCGCGGGCCACAAGCTCCTTTCCGGTTCCACTTTCTCCGGTTATAAGGACGGTTAGGTCCTTCTCCGCTATGCGCCCTATGGTCTTATAGATCTTAAGCATAGCGGGGGATTTCCCTACTATCCCCTGGTGGGTTTCCGTGGATTCCTTAAGGGTAGCACGAAGCAGTTCCAGCTTTTTCGAGTTCTCATAGCTCTCTATTGCCCTCTCGACGGTTATCTTTACCTCGTCTAGATCAAAGGGTTTTGCCACGTAGTCATAGGCCCCTTCTTTCATCGCATCAATAGCGTTCTTTACCGTGTTTTGAGCCGTGATTATAATGACCGGTATATCAACACCCCTTAGCCTTATCTCATGAAGTACATCGAGACCGCTTAAATCCGGCATCTTTATGTCGAGTATGATGAGGGAGAAACTATCGGAGGTCGCCTTTTCTATGGCTTCTGACCCGCTTCCGCCGTACTCAACGGAGTAGCCCGTCTTTTCCAGGCTCTTTCCGAGAACCCACCTTATGCTTTCTTCGTCATCGACTACTAGAATCCTCTTTTTCATCCCTTTACACGATCCTAGGCGATGGTGTACCTCGCCCCATTTATTGGCTTATCGGCAGATAGACCTTAAATACCGTTCCCTTTCCCAACTCGCTTTCCACGAGTATCGCCCCTCCGTGTTTCGCTATTATCTGATATGCGAAAAATAGGCCAAGCCCTGTGCCCTCTTTCTTGGTAGTATAAAAGGGACTGAAGATTTTTTCCAGCGCCTCCCTCGGTATCCCCGTCCCGTTGTCCTTTATCTCTATGGATATAGCGTTTTCGTTTTTGAACTTATAGTCCGTAATCCATCTTGTGGAAATCTCTATGGTTCCCTGAGGCTTGGAAGAAGGGTTTTTGGGAAGCCGTTTATCGGGAATCGCTTCGATTGCGTTCTTTATGAGGTTTAGAAAAACCTGCTTGAGGGAATTCCTGTCTCCTAGAACCGAGGGAAGAGTCACATCGAAGTTCTGTATAAAGTGAATGTCCTTTTCCTCTACTGATCTCGATTCAAGGAATATGATCTCTAAGAGGATCTCGTGTATATCTACCGGCTTAAAAGCCTCTTTTGCAAACGGCTCAAGCCGTTTTAGGGTTTCGAGAAGCGCTTTAAGCCTGTCTGCCTCCTTAATGATTATCTTGGCGCATTTTATCCTCTCCTCTTCACTTGCCGTTTCTTCCGCTATTATCTGTGCAGCCCCCCTTATTCCGCTCAAGGGGTTTTTCAACTCGTGCGCGAGTCCGACGATAAGGCCTTCGAGTGTGGATGTGGAGGTCTGCTGTAGGGTTTTTTCGCTGAGGAATTTTACTCCCGATAGGTCCCTTACCTGCACGATAACACCCAAGGGGCTGCCCTGTTCGGAGAACAGTGGGGTGACCACCGGTTGGATCCGGATCCTTTCTCCGCCCCTTAAAACCGGATTTATCTCGTCTCCAAAGACCGTACGCTCCTCTTTTAGCGCCTTTTGCACGGTTTCTTCTATCTCTTCCGGGAGGAAGGCAAGGGACGGTTTACCAATGGCCTTTTCCCTCGATATCTTAAATATACTCTCCGCGGTATCGTTTATGCTTAAAACCGAGAATGACCTGTCGAGTACTATGATCCCATCGGGAAGCGAATCGAGGACCTCCCTGAAGAAACCCTCTTCCATTTTGGTCGTCTTTCTCATAGACAGGGCTTGTCCTACTTTATTCCGATAACACAGATATTATTATTGGGATTTTAGAAGGATTCAAACTATGGGTATCTCGGCCTTTTCCCCTTTATGACGTACACCGAGTCGCATTCATCGATTGTATCTGTGGTTCTATTAAACGCCTTTTCATATTTTAACTATAGGTGATTATTGAATTACTTTTGGTTTTTTGCTACGTTAAGCGTCTTTAATTTACGTGGCATCGAGAAAAAACCCTTGACATGGTATAGGGATTTTGATTAAATGGATATTAGTCGTCCGATCGTGTGGAGGATTAAAGACGCGTAATGCTGTCTAGGAGTGAATCATTACATCTCCTCTCCCTATTCGAATCGATAATAAACCTATGTTATCTTTGCCCTGATTTTCACCTCTAATCGTAGCGAACAGGCATAGGCTCATTCCTAGGTTAGTATCTTCAAACTCTATTTTTAAAGACATGGGGTATAGGGTTGGCACGATTTCAGTTGGAATCTATAGCCGTTTTGCGAAGTCCCATCGTATGTGACTGAAGTGGCGGAGCCTTACGGTATACCAGGAATCCAGATCGGACCAATCCATCCCGAAACCATGTAACCCATGCCTGAAACGGTCCAAAACAGTCAAAATAGTATCGATACTAAGGTGGCATATTCTACCAGTTGGGAACATCTATCGGATGAGTTGAGACGCCTCGGTTTACTAATAAACATCCTGGTACTCAAACGGAGAAAACGGCAACCTCCGAGTCCTCTAGATCAATTTAAGGGACTTGTGCTTTCGGAGGAGGAAATCTCCGGATTGCTATCCGATACCGCTTACCCCTTGGAGGAGGGGAACTATACGGATAACCCTGAAGAAGAGGGTTTGATCGAGTCCTTAAGCCGGCTCGAGTCCATTATAAAGGAGAGACGAGACGCGAGTCTTAAAGAAGGGGTTTATCTCTCCTTGCCGTATCTCTCCCGGCTTTTTCGTCTCTCTCACTTTGAGGAGATGTGCCTTGTCGCTTGTCTTGCGCCGGAGGTGGATAGCAGATACGAAAGGCTCTATTCCTATCTTCAGGACGACGTAACCCGCAGGAAACCGAGCGTCGACCTGGTGCTCAATCTCCTTTGCCATGGAGCGGAGGAAAGGCTGGCCTCAAGGTCGGCCTTTGATCCCAGGGCTCCACTATTGAGATATCGGCTCCTACAGATAAGCGATAGTTCGACCGACGGCCCGATGCCACTACTCTCACGGTTCCTCAAGCTGGATGACCGGGTTGTGAATCTCCTCCTCGGGTTCGATCATATAGATGCCCGGCTTAATTCCCTGGCCCGGCTTATCCCTCCTAAGACGGGATTTGGGTCTTTAAGTGTGAATGAAGAGGTAAAAAATCGGATCCAGACGTTTATCCTTTCTCACTTCACAGAATCGAGCCCGGACGGAAAGAACGTCGTCTTTTACCTATACGGCCCCTCTGGGGTGGGGAAACGGTCTCTTACCGAGGCCGTCTGCAGTGGCCTTGGACTCACCTTGGTTATGGGGGATATGGAGAAGGCACTAAATGGACACATGCCGTTTGACGAAGTTGTGTGTTTGCTTGGTCGGGAGGCCGTGCTTCAACAGGCGGCTCTCTGCCTTGAGAATTTTGACTCACTCCTTATCGGAGATGACAGATATGAGCAGAGGCTAATGTCCTTTTTCGATGCGATTCGGACCTTTTCCCGATTGACGTTTCTACTGGGCAGGCGACCCTGGAGGCCACAAGGGCTTTTAAACGACCACGTTTTCATCGATGTCGGGTTTTCTACCCCGAATTATGGTGAGAGAAGGCGCCTCTGGGAGGATCATCTGGGGGGGCATTATCGGCTTTCTGAGGATGTTGATCTGGGAACCCTGGCAAGCGAGTTCCGTTTCACGTCGGGACAGATTCGGGATGCCATCGTTACGGCTGAGAACCTGGCGCGCTGGCGGTCGTCTGATGGGGAGATCACGATGGCGGATCTTCATTCTGCATGCCGTGCCCAGTCCAACCAGAGACTCGGTGCCCTTACACGGAAGATCGAGACGAAGTACACTTGGGACGATATAGTCCTTCCTTCCGATCAGATGAATCAGCTTAGGGATATATGCAATCAGGCCAAATACAGGCACATCGTGTATGGGGAATGGGGTTTTGATCGTACGATTTCTCTCGGCAGGGGATTAAACGTTCTCTTTAGCGGACCCTCCGGTACGGGGAAAACCATGGCGGCGGAGATCATCTCGAATGAACTAGGGCTCGATCTATACAAGATCGACCTCTCCAGGATAGTAAGCAAGTACATAGGGGAGACGGAGAAAAACCTGGACAGGATATTTACCGAGGCCGAAACGAGTAACGCCATTCTCTTCTTCGACGAGGCTGATGCGCTCTTTGGGAAGCGCTCCGAGGTCAAAGACGCACACGATCGTTACGCAAACATCGAGATCGGTTACCTGCTTCAGAAGATGGAGGAATACGAGGGGATAACCATCCTGGCGACCAACTTGCGTCAGAATATGGACGAGGCGTTTGTACGGCGTATACATGTTATCGTTGAGTTTCCGTTCCCCAACGAGGAATACAGGCGGCGCATATGGGAGGTCGTTTTTCCCAGTGAAGCCCCGCTCGGAAGTGACATAGACTTTGGCGTCCTTGCCCGTGAGGTCAAGCTGCCCGGAGGAAACATAAAGAACATCGCCCTTACGGCGGCTTTCTACGCCGCCCGTGATGGCGGGGTCATACAGATGATGCACCTTATGCAGGCGGTGCGACAGGAATATCGAAAGTTGGGACGAATAAAGTGGAACGAATCTCAGTGGAGCACGTAGGGTAAACATCCGGTTATTCTCGCATTAGAAGATGGCTATGCAAGTGAAACTAGCCGAAGAGCGTGGTAAGGAAAAGGCGGCGGGGAAAAATACCCGAAATCAGTCTCCATCTACAACTCGTATATCGAAGACGTACGGAATGGCTGGTTTGTTCCTCACCCTACAGCGCACATACGGCAACGGGTTCCTTCAGCGATTGCTAAATGAACCGGTAATCCGGCGTGAATGCTCCTGCGGCGGAACCTGTGATCATTGCCAGTCTGAAAGCGCGCATCGTGAAGAGAACATTACTAAACACATCTTACAGCGTAAGGGCGGTGGGCGGCCTTTAGAGCCTGAGGTACGGACTTTTATGGAATCGAGGTTTGGAGAGGACTTAAGCGGTGTTCGCGTCCATACCGATACACATGCGGCTGAGACTGCAGAGTGGTTAAATGCAGTTGCATACACAGTAGGACGGGACATCTTCTTCGGAGCGGGGAAGTACAACCCACAGTCTACCGAAGGGAAGCGACTCCTTGCACACGAACTGACCCATGTGGTACAGCAGGATTTCCATCCAGTGGCAGACACCCGCAAACCGAGAGGCATATCCATCAGCAACCCATTAGACGGTTTTGAACGGGAGGCAAATCGGATGGCTGAGAGCGTGATGTTCGGACTATCCGGTTCATCACGGGCCACTCCGGTATTGACGCCCAGATCATCTGATTCCACCCATACTCTAGTTCAGCGGCAGACCAATTCCAGAAACATTCGGTACCGCTGTGGGACGATACTCGGTTGTCCACTGATCGAACATTGTGATGATCGTGCCTGTGCCGTGGCGGATTGTGGAAGGGGATCCTGCAGGAATCCACTGTGCAGGGTGCTGGGGCTTGATAACATAATATGGCGTGCGTGGTGTTCTTACAGATGCGTTCCATCAGGCTCTGCTTTTCTATTCTTTTCGACGATCGGCAATTTCAAGGTTGGTCCGTTTTGTCTTGACTAGATCGGCTAAACGGGGCTCGATCCGCATACGACGGGTTGCGCTTATCGGACTCTTAATGGAAAAGGGTTTGCTCACGGAGGAGGAGCTCAATGAACGAAAAAGGAGGGTTGCGGAGCGACTAGTCGAGAGGTCTCGCGAATCCGGTATGGGCGTTATAAGACAGGAGTCCGAGCAGGATAAGTACACGTTTAAAGACGAGGTAAAGATCGATTGCGAGAATCGGGTTCATCCGTGCAAGGCCGCCTGTTGTCGGCTGCCTTTTGCCCTCTCAAAGCAGGATGTCGAGGAAGGAATCGTAAAGTGGGATTTCCATCATCCGTATATGAACGCCCGCCGTGCCGATGGATACTGCGTGCATCTTGAAAGGAAAACCTGTCGCTGCTCCATCTATGAGAACCGTCCGGTTCCCTGCCGAGATTGCGACTGCCGAAACGATAAGCGCATCTGGCTAGATTTTGAGGTGTAGAAATACCGGCTTCCATACCATAAACCCAAAGTGAGGAACCGTTAACGATGGCCGATTACACGGCGATCGCCGATGTCGGAGAGACTCTGATTGCGCTCCTAAGGGACAATATGAGCGACCTCGTCCCCGCTAACTCTATCGTCCTCCTATCGCCGGCCGATGTGGAGGACGAGGGGATCCGTCTAACCCTCTTTCTATATAACGTCATGGAGAATCCCCATTTAAAGAATCGAGGGATGGAGGATATCGGCCCCACTCAACTAGGGTATCCTCCTTTGACCCTTGACCTCTATTACCTGCTTACGACATATGCCTCAAGCCTAATCCCGGATAGAACGGAGAGGACCCTGGAAGAGTACAGTATATTGGGAAGGGCGATGCGGATCTTCTACGATAACGCCATCTTGAGCGGTTCGGTTCTCCGTGGGAGCCTGGCAGGGACAGATGAAGAGCTCAGGATCCTTCTTAATCCTATGTCCATTGACGACGTTAATAAGATATGGACAACCTTTCAGGATGTGCCCTACAGGCTATCTGTGAGTTACCTGGTTACTCCCGTAAGTATAGATTCTACGCGTATCATGAGTACACAGAGGGTGGTTTCTAAAGAGATGGATCATTTTTATGTAGTACCAAAGGGGAAGTGAGATAGGATGGTGATTATTACCCCTTATGTTAAGGATGGGTTTACCGCTTATCTTGGAGAGGTTGTATCCACCACCCTTTCCCTTGCGGTCAGGTTGATTGACGATTTTACGGAGAGGGAGCCCCTTGGCCGTATAGAGGTGGTGATAAAGCAGGGGAATATAAGGGCCTTTAAGAACCTGAGCGGGTACTATTGCTTTACCGATCTTACCCCAGGCAACTACGATGTCGGTATCGAGTCGGGGTTCTACCTTCCCGGAGAGGCAACGGTTGATACCTCCTTTCTCGATCCAAAGAATCCTGTAATAGAGATCACCCTTAAGCCAAGGCCGTCATACCACTTTCCCAATAACGCAACACTCGTAAGGGGATTGGTTTCAAATACGGCTCCTGTAATGAATGCCCAGGTAGAGGTTGTGGGCAAGCCCATAGAAACACTTACGGA
>CAZWVA010000067.1:0-13831 GCA_964636885.1 uncultured Spirochaetia bacterium | reverse complement strand
GTCGTGGATTCCTATCCAAAAGCGGAGGCAGTTCTCCTAAAACCCACTCTAGTTTATGAGTGTGGATACCCCTATCGGGTAGTTCAATCAACCGGTAGAGAAAACGATTGGGAAGTCTTGGATGATAACAAACGAGTGGCCTCTAAAGGTGTAAAGATGATAAACATTAGAAGAAGGGAAATCCTATGAAACCGCCTTTAAAAATATTACACCTCGAAGACAATCCAGATGATGCAGAGCTGATACGGTCGATGCTAATGAAAGAGGGCATCGTTTGCGATGTGGTGCGAGTTGAAAACCAAAGGGACTTCCTTACCGCCCTTGAACAAGGCCAGATCGACCTCGTACTTTCCGATTATTCGCTTCCCTCTCTCGATGGCATCTCCGCGCTTAAGATGATGAGGGAGAGGTATCCCGACTTGCCCTTCATCTTTGTCTCCGGGGTGATCGATGAGGAACTCGCCATTGAAACCATAAAGAGCGGGGCTACGGATTATGTCCTCAAACACCGTCTATCGCGTCTCGTCTCTGCGGTACGAAGGGCTTTAAGCGAAGTCGAGGAACGGGCAGAGCGCAAGCGGGCAGAAGAAAAGGTAAGGCAAATGGCAACCTTACTGGATATAGCCACAGATGCGATTATCGTTCAGAATACGGATCACATAGTGATCTTCTGGAATAAGTCCGCCGGACGGCTCTACGGTTGGACAGAAGAAGAGGTCTTAGGAAGAAGGGCCGATGAGATTTACTATAGGGGGGGTTCGTCTGAATTCGAAGAGGCCGTAAAAATCACAAAAGAAAAAGGCGAATGGAAGGGGGAACTACACCATGTAACCAAAGAGGGCAGGGAGGTTATCCTACAAAGCAGGTGGACACTCGTCCGTGACGATGAGGGAAAGCCCAAATGGATCCTTATCGTAAACACGGATATCACGGAGAGAAAGAGGATGGAATCTCAACTCCTCCGCGCGCAGAGGATGGAGAGTATCGGTACACTCGCAGGCGGAATCGCACATGACCTAAACAACATCCTTCAGCCGATAATCATGGCAATCGGGATTTTAAGACAGGAGTACGGAGACGAGAAAAACCGCAAGTTGCTCGATACGATTGAGGCGAGCGCAAGGCGCGGGGCCAATCTGGTAAAGCAGGTTCTCTCATTCGCAAGAGGGGAGGAGGGTGAACACACCGTCCTTCAGATGAGGCATCTCATCCCCGAGATAGAGAAAATAGTGAAAGAGACCTTCCCCAAATCGATAGATATACACACCGATACATCGAGAGATCTTTGGACGATCCTAGGAGACCCTACACAACTCCATCAGGTTCTAATGAACCTATGCGTAAACGCCCGTGATGCAATGCCAAACGGCGGTACCCTTACCATCTCTGCCGAGAATCTACTCATAGATGAGAACTACGCACAGACGAACATAGATGCCAGGGTCGGTCCTTACGTTGTTATTACCGTTTCAGATACCGGGATTGGTATTCCACCTGAGATAATAGACAGGATCTTTGAGCCTTTTTTCACGACTAAGGGGCCGGATAAGGGAACCGGACTCGGTCTATCGACCACCTTTGGAATAGTGAAGGGCCATGGTGGGTTCATAAACGTCTATAGCGAGGTTGGAAAGGGAACGAGGTTCATGGTGTATCTACCGGCAATTGAGACATCACAGACCAAAGAGGCAAGGGCAAGAAGGGAGGAGAGGCTCCCATTGGGAAACGGGGAGTTGATACTCGTTGTAGATGACGAGGCATCGGTCCTTGAGATCACGAGAGCCACCCTCGAAACGTACGGATACAGGGTGATAACGGCAAGTGACGGGGTTGAGGCCATAGCCCTCTATATAGAGAATCAAAAAGAGATAAAGGCCGTTATTCTCGATATGATGATGCCCATTATGGACGGAGCGGCAACTATCAGGGCACTGAGGCGTATTGATCCAGGAGTTAAGGTGATAGCGGTTAGCGGGCTCAAGGGTAACGAAGGTGCTACCATGGTTAGCGAAAGCGAGGTAAAGGCATTCCTCTCCAAACCCTACACGGCGGAGAGCCTTCTAAAAACCCTTCATGGGATTCTCACCATGGATAGAGAGACGTCCTAACTCATCCATTCTCGCCAATCCCTTGTCCTTGATCTAAGGTTATTTTTATGGTTTTTATAGAAGGCAGATCGGGTAAACTTAAAGCAGAGGTTTAGACGGAATGAAGACGGTTTTAGTTTCCACTGGTCTCCTTGCCGTTATGATTCTCGCATCCTTTTCGATATTCGCCTGTGGTTGCAAGGAGAATAAAGAGGAGCAAAGTGAAAATGTAAAGATCGAAAAAAAGCAGGCAGAACAAGTGACCGGTAATGAGAAGACAGAGACTAAAGGAGGAAACCCGATGGTGATAATGTATACGTCAATGGGTGATATAAAGATAGAGCTTTACCCGGACAAGGCACCGATAACGGTCAAGAATTTTCTATCTTACGTGAATGACGGGTTCTACGATGGCACGGTATTTCATCGCGTTATTCCCGGATTCATGATTCAGGGAGGAGGATTCACTCCCGATATGGAGCAGAAACCGACAAAACCGCCCATAAAGAACGAGGCGGATAACGGTCTTAGGAACGAGGCTGGAACCATCGCCATGGCGCGCACAAACGTAGTAGATAGCGCTACCTCGCAGTTTTTTATCAATCAAGTGGATAACGACTTTTTAAACCATAGCCCCCAAAATTTTGGCTATGCTGTCTTTGGCAGGGTCATCGAGGGGATGGACGTGGTAAACAGGATCGCCAATGTCAGAACCGGGGTCTATGGCCCCTTTCAGGACGTTCCTATCGAACCGGTTGTGATTAAATCCGTAAGACTCGTAGAGAGCAAAGGGAAATAACCCTTTCAAGTAAATGATCGTAGAAGGTAATTCACCGTTTCCCGATGGTTAAGTAAACCTCCCCACCGGCTTCGGTAAATTCCTTTGCCTTTTCCTCCATTCCTCTCCGAATAGCCTCATCCTCTGAGATCCCGTATTTCAAGGCGTATTCCCGCACGTCCTGTGTTATCCGCATGGAGCAGAACTTGGGACCGCACATAGAGCAAAAGTGGGCTACCTTGGCATTACTGGATGGTAGGGTTTCATCGTGGTATTCACGCGCCGTATCCGGGTCCAGTGATAGATTAAACTGGTCGTTCCACCTGAACTCGAAACGCGCCTTGCTGAGCACGTTATCCCTTAGTTGCGCGACCGGGTGTCCCTTTGCCAGGTCTGCAGCATGTGCCGCGATCTTATATGCGATAACGCCCTCCTTCACGTCTTTTTTATTGGGCAATCCAAGATGCTCTTTAGGGGTAACGTAGCAGAGCATCGCCGTCCCGTACCATCCAATTAAAGCCGCCCCGATAGCGGATGTAATATGGTCATAGCCAGGGGCGATATCCGTTGTTAGCGGCCCAAGTGTATAAAAGGGGGCCTCATGGCAGATTTGGAGCTCCTTTTCCATGTTCTCCCTAATTAAGTGCATCGGGATGTGACCCGGTCCTTCGATCATAACCTGTACGTCGTGTTTCCATGCGATTTGGGTTAACTCACCTAAGGTCTCCAACTCAGCGAACTGAGCCTCGTCATTGGCATCGGCTATAGAGCCGGGTCTTAAACCATCACCCAGAGAGAACGCCACATCGTACGCCTTCATGATCTCGCATATCTCTTCAAAATTGGTATATAAGAAGTTCTCCTTATGATGTGCCAGACACCACTTTGCCATGATGGAGCCACCCCTTGAGACGATCCCAGTTACCCTATTAGCCGTTAGAGGGATGTATCTCAGAAGCACCCCTGCATGAATGGTGAAGTAGTCCACACCCTGCTCTGCCTGCTCGATTAGGGTGTCTCTAAATATCTCCCAGGTCAGATCCTCCGCCCTACCTCCTACCTTTTCCAGTGCCTGGTATATGGGCACCGTGCCTACCGGAACGGGGGAGTTCCTTATGATCCACTCCCTCGTCTCGTGTATGTTCTTTCCCGTTGATAGATCCATTATCGTGTCTGCACCCCAGCGACAGGCCCAGACGGCCTTTTCTACCTCCTCCTCGATGCTTGAGGTTACGGCCGAGTTGCCTATGTTGGCATTAACCTTTACCAGAAAGTTCCTGCCTATTATCATAGGCTCGCTCTCAGGATGGTTGATATTGCTTGGTATGATGGCCCTTCCCCTTGCAACCTCCTGTCTGACAAACTCCGGGGTGATGTAGGTATCCGGTATATTGGCTCCAAATCCCTCTCCCCTATGGTACCTGGCAAGGGCCTTTATCTCCTCTCTCAGTTCATCTATCCGCTGGTTCTCGCGGATAGCCACGTATTCCATCTCAGGTGTGATAATGCCCCTTCGGGCATAGTGCATCTGTGTGACGTTTTTACCCGGTTTGGCTCTAAGAGGTTTTCTTATGTATTTAAACCGGATACCGTCTAGCCTTGAGTCCTTTAGGCTTCTCCTTGCAAATTCGGATGAAAAATCCTGAAGCCTTTCCACATCCCCTCTATCTAAGATCCATTTCTCTCTAAGGCGCGGAAGCCCTTTATGAACGTCTATTTCTACATCCGGGTCTGTGTAAGGACCGCTTGTATCGTAAACGGTAATGGAGTAGTTCTTGACCGAGCCGCCATTTGTGGCAAACATAGGGTCGGAATCGCCTAACTCGATTTCACGCATCGCGACCTTGATGTCGTGTAGCTTACCTTTAACATAGATCTTCCTAGAATTCGGAAAAGGATCCCGGCTAATCGTACGCTCGGTTGGAATACCTTCTTTCTTAGCCATATCCTCTATGATAAAAGGATTTAGCACAAGTGTCAATCAGCAAATCCCAGTGCCTGAGTTAAACCGATTTGATGTTGAATCAGCAATACGTCACTGGAATCCCGACCATCCTATATGGTACAATGACCTTTTCACAAACCGGGGGAAAAACCAAGGATATGGCTACGCCAAGGGAAATATTCGAAAGAATGGAGAGGAAGATAAGGGAAAGAACCGATGAGTTTTCTAAGGTAGGCGGCGTTTATAAATTCGTACTCAGGGGGCCGGACGGCGGCACTTGGGTCGTGGATTTAAGGAAGGAGACCTTTGGCATAAGAGAGAGCGACGAAGAAGCCCAGTGCAAGGTCGCACTTTCCTCCGTGGATTTTGTGAGGATAGCCACAGGAGAGCTAAGCGCGGAATCCGCATTTATGAGGGGCAAGCTAAAACTCTTTGGCGATCTTGGGCTTGCTATGAAACTGGGAAAGCTATTCGGCAAGTGATGTATTATAGGATTTTAATATCCCATCACTCGGGTTTTAGTGGATGTGCGATCAATGCCCCAAAGACCCGACAGACTCTACGTAGAAGAGAGGATAAAAGACCACCCCTTTACGGAAAGGGTTCTATCCAAGTTGCCCTCTGGCCTTTGACGACCTTACGGGGTTTTCTCTGGATGTCGCAGGGCTTTTTTCAAAGTACCAAAACGGGTTTATTGAATTCAGCACAAAGAGCACGAATATAGAGAACCTCCTATCAATAAAGGACCCCCCGAGGAACATGATCCCCTCTTGGACCTTCAGTCCAGATAGGGTTGTGGACTCAATAGAGCACAAAACCCCCGCCTTTAGAGAAAGGCTCATTGCGGCAAAAAGATGTCAGGAGTCGAGCTACACGATCGGCGTGAGGTTGGACCCCATAATGAGATACGACGGGTGGGAGAAGGATTACGAGGAGAATAGACTACATATCGCTTGGAACCATAAAGCTCCATAAGCTCCTTATCGATGCCATAATGAGCCGGTTTCCTGGGAGCTCTACGATTCTGGGTGAACCCTTTCCTTCAACGGATGGCAAATACAGGTATATAAAGTTTCAAAGGGTAGATGTCTATAGAAGGATGGTTTCCTGGATAAAAAGAGCCGATGGAAACCTAAGGATCAAACTATCCATGGAGTCTGATGAGGTAAAGGACCCAGTTTTTAACGGCGAAGATGAGGCATCCTTGGATCGTATCCCGTACCAACCCGATTGGTGTTATTGTTTTCATACCCCGTTCAGGGTAGATTAGGATTAAGGGAGCCCGGTATGATGGAGTCGGTTCTGAGAAAAACGGAGGCGATGGAGATGGGAAGAAAACTAAAGTTCGGAATCACGGGTTCTGTACCCGGTGAATCAACCGACAACCTAATCAAACAGACAAGGCTCTACGAAAGGGACGGTTTCGATACGGTTTGGTTTCCAGACCATGTGGTATTCATGGCAAAGGCGATAACACCAGAGGTCTGGTCAGTTATAACCGCCGCATCCACTAAAACAAAAAGGATCCATATGGGAACCATAGGGGATGCCCACCGGATTCATCCAGCGATCTTCGCCCATCGCCTCGCCACCGTAGATCACATATCGAGAGGTAGGATCTTTGTCTGTGTCGGATATGGAGAGAAAATGAACCTCGATCCCTACGGAATAAGATGGGATAAACCCCTTAAGCGCGTTGTAGAATCCGTAGAGATCATGCGCGCCCTCTGGAAAGGGGAACCAGTGGATTTTGAGGGGGAGTTCTACAGGCTTTCCGGGGCTGAGTTGAGAATAAAACCCGTAAAAGAGAACGGGATTCCCATATACATAGCCGCTACGGCCCCAAGGGCGCTTAGAATCGCAGGGGAATACGGGGATGGTTGGGTTACAAACGCTATGCCGGCAAGGCTATTTGCCGAGAAATCAAGAGTGGTTGAAGAAGGGATTAGATCGAGACGGCGGGCACAGGATCAAATAGAAAGGTGTATATATATATTCGTTTCAATCGCTCGAAACGAGGATGAGGCCTATAAGACACTTGAGCCGATAAAACACGCCCTTATCTGGCCTGAACTCCTCGGAGAGGCCGGCTATAACGTAGAGATCGCCGATGAATACAAGGGGCTCCAGTATACAAGGATCATGCCCAACGATTCGGAGATGCTCAGGAAATTCAGAGAGATGGGAGCAAAATACTATTCGAGAGAGATCGTTCTCGACTTTGTAATAGCAGGATCAAAACGGGATGTGATAAAGAGGATAGAAGAGTACATAGAGGCCGGGGTAGATCACTTCATATTTAGGGACTTTAGCCCAGACCGAAAGAAATCGCTCAGGATTCTCTCAAAGGAGATCCTGCCCTATTTTCGGGGCGGTGGTTAATCCGGAATAGAAAGGGCGTCCATGGCTTCTCATAGAAAGAGTAACAGAAGAGGGAATAGAACGACATTCGGCTTAATTATGCTCCTTCTTGGCTTTATTCTGGGGGTTTACTTGAGCCCAAGGGTTATAGACGCCCTCCCTCCCAAAATACTGTCGGGTTTCGGAATCAGAAAACCCGAACCCCTCTCTCGAAACGAAACCACAGTGGAAAGACCATCGAAAGAGAAAAACGAGATTGAGAGAAACATCTATTCCCTGGAGATTGCGGTCTTTCACGATCCCGAAAGTGCGCTCGGCCTCCTAGACACCTTAAATACGCGTGGCTACTTCCCATACATAAAAACCACCGAGGGTACGGGTGGGGTTTTATACACGGTAGGACTAGGACTCTGGACATCGAGGGAAGAGGCGATAAGCTCCGGAAGGAATTTTGAGGCAAAGGAGGAGATGAAAGCCCGTGTGGTCCAGATTAAATAGGGATACCTTAGTGCTTTATATTTGAAATCTGATACACAAAGTCGGAAAAAGGATCTCCCGATGCCCCGGTCTGAAAATAAACCCTCCTCATATAGTCTAAGGCACCCGAGTAGAACTCAAACCCCTGGGAGAGCTTGATAAACATGATCGGATCTCCTTTTCCCGACTCGATATCAAACCTCGAGACTAGAAAATACGACTTGGTTCCTTCGTTTATATAGTAGCGAAGATACGATCCTTTAGATACGTAATCCCTGAAGATACCGGTCATAAACAGGGTAAAATCCCCTATATACTTTCTCATCTCCCTTTCCACCTCAATATCCTCATGGGAGCCGCTTTGGGTCTCGAGAACCATCTCGACAACCGTTTCCAGACTCTTGCCCTCGGCATCCCTTATCCTGTAGAGCCTCTCGGCATGAGCAAAATCGGCAAGTACGTCAGTTAGATAGGTGGCAATTCGGGTGTCCTTTTCCTTTCCGAGATCGTAAAAGCTCATCTTTACGAGCTTTCCAAAAAACGCCCTTAAGGAGGCAAGATTCATTCTCTCGACCTTCATGTTTCTTCAATCCTCCCTGGATTTACAGATAATTATAATATTAAATTTAGCAAAGACCCTAGAGGGATGTCAACTGTGGACTTTGTTTGACCTTAGTAACTTGAGTTATTATAATTGTGATATGCGTAACGCCCAAGGAGGATGAGAACAATGAGAGTCTTTTACACCCTTCTATTAGGAATCCTGATCTTTGCCTCCACCGCCTTTGCCCAGGGGCCGGGGGAACAGGAGATAACCGTATACGACCCGGCCGATGCGATCCACCCCTTTAAACTCATAAGCCTCGTTTCAAGACCGCCGATTGCACTCCTAAACATCTTCATAAAGGGTGGCTACTGGGTTCTTGACTCGAAGCCCGTGAGGGGGGCTTTTGACATAGACTATCAAACGAGGATAAGCATAGATGAGGATTACTGATTAAAGACCATAGGATACGCCTCGGTTTACACGAATGTAGAAAAGGGTATTACAAAGGGTCTCAGGAGGCGCCTTAATTAACAGGATCCGTAAAGTAGTACCTCATACCTAGATCCAATTTCCTAACGAATCGTATAAAATATCCTCTATGAGCCTGATAAAGGAAGAGGTATTAAAGAGCCTTCCCGCCTCTACGGGCGTATATCTCATGAAGGACTCAAACGGAAGGGCGATCTACATAGGTAAGGCCAAAAACCTGAAAAGCCGTGTGCGCTCATATTTCAACCAGGGCGGGGGAGGGGATCAGAGACCTCAGATCCCGTATCTCCTTAAGGAAACCAGCGACCTGGATTACTTCGTAACCCAGAACGAGCGTGAAGCGCTGATACTAGAAAACGCCCTGATAAAGAAACACAAGCCAAAGTACAATATACTTCTAAAGGACGATAAGAACTATGCTTCCTTAAGACTGGATACCAAAGAGAGGTTCCCAAGGCTTACTTACACGAGACGGATCCTGAAGGACGGGGCATTGTACTTCGGCCCCTTCGCCTCGGGAGAGGCACTAAGGCGGACAAAGAGGCTCATACATAAGATCTTTCCCCTTAGGGATTGCACAGACGAGAAATTCAAACGTCACTCCCAAAGACCCTGTCTAAACTACTACATGAAACTCTGCCTCGGCCCCTG
The DNA here is from genome assembly GCA_964636885.1 of uncultured Spirochaetia bacterium. Taxonomy (GTDB): domain Bacteria; phylum Desulfobacterota_D; class UBA1144; order Nemesobacterales; family CSP1-2; genus CAZWVA01. Next base: position 4,496 of record CAZWVA010000067.1, on the reverse strand, counting down.
CGCCGGAAAGGTCAAAGAGGATAGATACAGAGAGGTCGTCGAGCAAACAAGGATGTTTCTCAAGGGGAAGAGGAAGGAAATAATAAGCATGCTCCGCAGGAACATGAACAGGGCCTCTGAGGAGATGAGATACGAGGACGCCGCTCTCTACAGGGACCAGATTAGGCTCCTTGAGAAGAACCTCGATGTCGAAGGACTTATCTCGGCAACCCTTAAAGACAAGGATGTAGTGGGATTCCATAGAGAGGGAGAAAGGATGGAGTTCGTGGTCCTGTTTTCGAGAGGGGGAGCGATTATTGACAAGGCCGAGTACCCTTTGGATAACGTAAAATGGGAAGACGAGGAGATACTCATGGAATTCCTTGAGCGGTTCTACGGTAACGGCAGACCCATCCCAGATGAGATACTCGTACCAATCCGTTTTGAGGGACTGGAGGTTCTATCAGAATGGCTTTCCGAAAAGCAGGGTAAGAGGGTGAGGATCACCGTTCCAAAACGCGGAGCGAGGGTGAGATTGATAGAGCTTGCGAGGAGAAACGCAGAGGAGGGATTCAAGAGAAGGTCAGCCGAGGATCAAAGTGGGCTTTATCTGATTCAAAGGGTAAGGGAGGCCCTCTCCCTTTCTAAGCCACCCATAAGTATAGAGTGTTTCGATATATCGAATATACAAGGAGACCTTGCCGTAGCATCAATGGTCAGGTTCGAGAACGGAAGACCCGCAAAGAAGAGATACAAGAGGTTCAGGATCAAGACGGTCTCCGGTGCAAATGACTACGCCATGATGTACGAAGTGCTCTCAAGAAGGTTCAAAAGAGCCGGACAGGAGGGCTGGGAACTACCAGACCTTATCCTGGTTGACGGGGGGAAGGGACAGCTAAACATAGCCCATGAGGTTATAAGGGAACTGGGGCTCTTAGGCGATGTTGACCTGGCCTCAATAGCCAAGGGGAGAGAGGGAAGGTATCTTGGACGTAGCAGTGTACGGCCCCACACACAAGAAACGGAAGCAGAAGAGGGAATAGACAGGGTTTACATCCCTAAGAGGAAAAATCCCTTATCCCTCTCTAAGAACTCTCAGGAACTCCTATTCCTAATGAGGATCCGTGACGAAGCCCATCGGTTTGCCATAACATATCACAAAAAACTCAGGGACAAAAAGGCCCTTGAGTCGGAGTTGGACTCTATTCCAGGGGTCGGCAAGAAGCGGAAGGCAAACCTTCTTAGACGTTTTGGCACCGTATCGGCCATAAAGGAAGCCTCGATCGAAGACATCTCGTCTATCCCAGGAATGAATAGGGGAGTAGCAGAGGGGGTAAAGCGGTATCTCGGCGATTCATAGATAGCGCATCGCAAATCGAATCACTAAACGGAAACCCTATATGCCTATAAACATCTCGAGTATCGCCTTTCCAACGTGGAGCCTGTTTTCCGCCTGATCGAATACGATCGAATTCGGCCCGTCGACTACATCATTGGTAATCTCCTCGCCTCTATGCGCTGGGAGGCAATGCATTATAAGGACATCCGGCTTTGCATGGGAGAGGAGTCTACCGTTTAACTGGTAGGGCTTAAAGGTCCTGAGTCTTTTACCCGTCTCTTCTTCCTGTCCCATGCTAACCCAAACGTCTGTGTAAAGCACATCCGCGTTCTTAGCCGCCTCCTTTGGGTCACTTACAACCTCTATCCTTCCCCTCTTGTAATCCCTTGCCCGTCTCAGTACACCCTCGTTAGGCTCGTATCCTTTCGGAGTAGCCATAATCAGATTAAAACCGTATATGGCCGCGGCACCGATTAGGGAATTGGCGATGTTATTCCCATCACCAATATAGGCGAGTTTTATTTTTTCGATATCTAATCCCTTCTCCTTTATGGTGAAGAGATCCGAGATAATCTGACAAGGGTGCTCAAGATCGGTCAGAGCGTTTATCACGGGTACGGACGAATGTCTAGCGAATTCCTCTATCTTCTCCTGACCGTAGGTCCTTATCACTACTCCGTCGAGATAAGAGGAAAGAACCCTTGCCGTGTCGGCAATGGTTTCACCACGCCCAAGCTGCATATCGCCTGGGCTCAGATAGATCGCACTCCCACCCAGATCGATTATCGCGACCTCAAAAGATACCCTGGTTCTGGTCGAAGGCTTCTCAAATACCATCCCCACTACCTTGCCCTTAAGCGTACTGCCGGTCTTCTTTCCACCCTTCTTTAGCGCTTTCAGTCTAAACGCCCTCTTAATAATGGAGTCTATCTCTCTTTTCTGGAGATCAAATATGCTAAGAAGATGTCTCGGCATCAGGAAATCTCTCTCAAAGATTCGTGGAATTTTTCTAAGGCAAAGTCGATCTCCTCCTGTTTAACAACAAGAGGTGGAAGTATCCTTATCACCTTTTCCTGAGTGAGAATCACAAGGAGTCCCTTCTCTAGGCACATTCCGGTAACCCGTTTTGCTTTATCCTTGTCTCTAAACTCTATTCCCAGAATAAGTCCCTTTCCCCTTACCTCTTTTACCAGCTTGGCGTATTGTCCTTGTAGTGCCTTTAGTTCATCCAGGAAGTAGCTCCCCATTCTGGTCGCATTATCGAGAAGCCCGTCTCCAAGAATGGTATTTAAGACTGCACAGCCTGTGTGCATGGCAAGCGGGTTTCCTCCGAGAGTAGAGCCATGAGACCCAGGGGTTAGGTACATTGCAACCTCATCCTTCGCTAAAACGGCACCGCAAGGGATTCCTCCACCTAGGGCCTTTGCAAGCGTCATTATATCGGGCTCTATTCCGTAGTGTTCGTAGGCAAATAGCCTTCCTGTTCTTCCGAGCCCGACCTGGATCTCATCGAGGATCAGAAGGACGTTTTTCCGTGTGCAAAGCTCCCTTACTTGTGGCAGGTAATCATCGGGTGGCAGAACCACGCCGTTTTCTCCCTGTATGGGCTCAAGGATCACCGCACATACCCTATCGTCTTCGAGCGCCTTTCTTAGGGGCTCTATCCTCCCATAGGGAACGAACTTAAAACCGGGAACGAGGGGCTTAAATCCCCTTTGATACTTCTTATGCCCGGTCGCACTAAGGGCACCAATGGTCCTTCCATGAAAGGAGCCGAGTGCTGAGACTATCTTGTATCTCTCCCCATTTGCCTCTCCCCATCTCCTTGCAAGCTTTATCGCTCCCTCGTTTGCCTCCGCGCCGCTATTACAGAAGAACGCCTTATCAGCAAAGGAGTTCTTTACAAGAACCTCGGCAAACTCAACCTGTGGCACTATGTGGTAGAGGTTAGAGACGTGGATCAACCTCCTGGCCTGTTCCTCGATGGCGGCTATTATAGTGGGATGGCCATGCCCCAGATTCGTTACGGCGATTCCCGTGGTAAAATCGAGGTACCTCTTACCATCCATATCCCAAACCCAGCACCCTTCTCCCCTTACCAGAACCACAGGGTAACGGGAGTAGTTCTGGACTAGATATCTCTGAAACTTCGATATTACCTCTTCCGTATTCAAAGCAGTATCTCCGTCCCGACCCCAGCGTCAGTGAATATCTCAAGAATAAGGGCGTGCTCCACCCTTCCATCCACTATGTGAACCTTATTAACCCCCTCGTGCAGGGCCTCGATCGCACACATGACCTTCGGTATCATTCCCCTGGAGATCACTCCCCTTCTTATCAGGTCCCTTGCGGACAGTTCGGTAAGCGAGGAGATCAGGTTCTTATCCTCATCCAGTATTCCAGGGACATCCGTAAGGATGATGAGCTTCTCCGCCTGAAGGGCCCCAGCGATCTTCCCCGCAACGTGATCGGCATTTATATTGTAAGATTTCCCCTCCCTATCAAAGCCAATAGGAGCGATAACGGGAATGAAACCGGCCTCTTCGAGAACCCTTATCAGATGGGGATTCACATTCTCCACCTCCCCTACCATCCCCAGGTCAGCGTTCTCCGGAATGTCGATATTATTATCCTTGGCGAGCTTGGATATATCTAGTTTCCTTGCGGCTATTATCTTCCCCTCCTGTCCTGTAGCCCCCACCGCCTTGCCGCCCTGTGAGTTTATAGCCGCTATTATTTCCTGATTGACCTTCCCCACAAGAACCATCTCCACTATCTCCATCGTTTCCGAATCGGTAACCCTGAGGCCAGCGATAAACTCGGATTTTATACCGAGCCTTCCCAGGAGATTCCCGATCTGAGGTCCTCCCCCATGAACGACCACAGGGTGCATCCCGACATACTTCATAAGAACGATGTCACGGGCAAAGTTATTGAGTTCCTTCCTCCCTATGCTCCCCCCGTACTTTACCACAATGGTCTTCCCGTAGAACTCCCTTATATAAGGAAGGGCCTCAACCAGGGTCTCAGCTTTATTGATCAGTTCCTTCATGCGATGCCGTCTGCCTAAAAATAAAGGATACTATTATATAGCAAATAAAGCTTCTTTCAACAAAAGACCTTCCTTGCACGAACAAGTGGTGTTAGGGGAAAAAGGGTAAAGTAGCACCTCCAGAGA
>CAZWVA010000066.1:0-14079 GCA_964636885.1 uncultured Spirochaetia bacterium | reverse complement strand
TTAAATCGAATGGGTTTCCCAGGCGATCACGGACGCCGCATACGATATCAACCGGATTAAAATGCGTAGAGGATTCCCAGATCGCCCTTTGCCCATACGATGCCATATCGACTTGAGATGACTCCACTATCTGTAGGGACAAAGAGCCGTCCCTCTGCCTTACCCAGAAGGGCCCCCCTCCCGGCTCACCCTCATTCTTGACCATGCCACATACCCTAAGCGGCCTATTCAACTTAGAGATGAGAAAGCCTATCTTTTCCTCCCTAGATCCATTCCTTTCTATGGCCTCAGGCGGAATAGTGGAAAGCTCGTATCTCAGGAATTCAAACGCCTTGGTTATCAGTTGCTGGCTCACATACCCACTCGTGAGCCTCTCCAGGTAACCGAATATCTCCTCTTGCAGTTTTACCAGATAGCCTCCCAAGGCCCTCTTATAGGTATAGGTTTCGTGTTTTAACCCGTCCGGAACCACATTATCTATGTTCTTTATAAAGACCACATCGCCCCCCAGGCCATTTAGATTATCGAGTAAGGCCCCGTGTCCAGCAGGGCGAAAGACCAGCCTTCCCCTTGCGTCTCGAAAGGGTCTATTGTCCAAGTCCACGGCTATCGTATCGGTTGAGGGATCCTGAGTCGAAAATGTAACCTCGTATCTTACCCCTGATGCCTCGTAGTAATCCCTCACATCCTCTATGTGTTTTTTTATCGACTCCTCGTATTCCGGAGGGACTGTGAAATGAACCCGTGCGACCCCGTTCCTATCCAGGGTATAAGCCGCAGCCTCAACCAGGTGCTCCTCAAAAGGGGTACGGCAGCGTTCGGGGTAGCGATGAAACTTTATAAGCCCCTTAGGGAGATCTCCATAGTTAAGCCCTTTTGGCTTTAACGTGTATTCTAGAATCTCCTTATAGCGACCCTCCTTTATAAGCCCATCTATATCCAACCCGTCTCTGGCCATGACCGATTTTAAATCATCGTAGAAGGCGAATCTCTTTATCTCCTTTATGAACCGAAGAAGGGCTCTATGATCTGGGTCACCCGCCTCGGCCTTAACGGATACGAGTCCTTCATCGATCCTATCGTAACGGTTATTGATGGAGAGCAGTACCTTAAACATACGGCTAGAGGCACCCGAAGCGGGCACGAATTTCATAACACGCCCGGATAGAGCGGCCTGAGAAAACACATCGCCTAGCCCCTTGAGATCCGCATTCTTTATAACCCTGATTCCATCGGCAGTGGTGCACGGGCGCTCTAATTTTACAAAAGGAAACCCCTTTTTAAATACCTCCAACTGCGATAAAACGACTCCGGGTTCGATTCCCCTGGCCCTTATCTGCTTGATGTCTTCTTCACTAAACACGGATTCATCCATTTTTACCCATTAAAGCATGGATCGCCTCTTGCTCACTCCCAAATATCCTAAAGATCCTATCCATCCTGGTCAAAGTAAACATCGTCATCACGGTCTCTCTCACTCCACAGATAAAGAGATCCCCTCTTCCCCCCATTCTCTTTAATGTTGATACTATAGTTCCCAAACCACTGCTATCTATGAACTCAACCTGAGAGAGGTTTAGCAGTATAAAAATATTACCACTATCTACAAACCCGGCCATCTTCTCCTTAAAATCGTCGGCAACCCTGAAGTCTATCCTTCTCTCCAAAGGCTCCACAACTAAAAAATTACCAATCCGTTTCTCTTCTATCCGCATCTACCATTCCCTTGTTCTGGATATTTTACCCTAAAATATTATTCCTCATCTCGCACAACGACTTCAACTACAGACAGGTACTCGGCCAACTGGTTATTTAACCTCTCTATTCTTTCCGCATCCCCGCTCTTAGCCGCTTCCTCTATATTCCTTCCTATCTCGCTTATCTCATCAAACCCATACCCACCACCTGACCCCTTCATACTGTGTCCCAATCTCCTTATCTCCCCCAGGTTGCCCTCCTTCAGTAATCTTCGGATCTCCTCCACGTCCTTATGACGGTTCTCCAGAAATATAGGTATCAAATCCTCCAGCTCGGAATCCACATATACGACTACTCCCTTCTCATACATATACCTTTACCTCCCTTGAATTTGGATTATTCGATTCTCCAAGAACCCGGTTTTCACCACGCGTCCATCTATCAATCGTCTCAAGCAGAACCTTCTTCTTTAAAGGCTTCGTTATATAATCATCCATCTCATTTTCTATGCACTTCTCCCTATACCCAACCAGGGCATGTGCCGTAAGAGCCACGATCGGGATTCTTTTCTGATTTCTTTCCCTCTGTAATTTCCTTATCTCTTTTGTCGCACTAAACCCATCCATGACAGGCATCTGAACATCCATGAGAATCAAATCATAGCGGTTACCACGAACCGCCTCTATCGCCTTCTCGCCGTTTTCCGCTACGTCTACCACATAGCCTTCTTTCTCCAGTATCCTCCTTGCCAGATTCTGATTATCCACGGTGTCATCCACTACAAGGATCCTTAACGGTACCTTTTCATCCACCCTCAAGGGCTCTACTTCACCTATGGTCTTCTCCTCCTTATGTAGATGCAGACTCCTATTTAGCGCATCGAATAGCTTTGATTGCCTGACGGGTTTTGCGATCAGATCCGAGATGCCAAGCTCCACGATATCCTCAGACTTCATATTCACTCTCGATGAAAGTATAATCAGTTTTATATCGCTAAGACCGACTTCTTTCCTTATCATCCGTGCAATATCTATGCCATCCGTTCCCCGAACATTATGGTCTATTATGACCAAATCATACCCTTTGGGCTTCCCTCTTAGAAGCGATAAGGCCTGCTCCGCGCTCTCGGCTTCACTTACCCTAAAACCCCATGCGTTAAGGGTTCCAGACAGTACCATTCTACCGGTCTTACTATCATCCACTACCAGAACGGAAACCCCTCTGGGATCAGCGGACGAAAATCCCAAATCCAGAGTTTCCTTCTCCGTATCCTCACACCTCAACGACAGGCTAAAGTGAAACACCGATCCCTTGCCCTCCTCGCTCTCTAACCACATACTTCCCCCCATCAGTTCAACGAGGGACTTAGATATGCTCAACCCTAGACCCGTACCCCCGAATCTCCTTGTGGTTGAGGTATCCGCCTGGGAAAACTTCTCGAATATCCTAGATTGGCTCTCCTTCGATATGCCTATACCGGTATCGGATACCGTAAAGTGCAGTCCCAGCCTCCCCCTATCCTGGGACCCGGCTCTTTCTACCTTGATAGCGACCTCCCCTTTCTCCGTGAATTTTATGGCGTTCCCTAAAAGGTTCACCAATACCTGACTTATCCTAGTCGGATCCCCCATAACCCAACTGGGTATACCGGGCTCCACGTAACATAGAAGCTCCAACCCCTTGTTGTAGGCCCTGACGCTTAGTATCTCCGCCACCCCTTCGACGAGCTCCCTCAGATTGAACTTAACCTCTTCAACCTGCATCTGTCCGGCTTCTATCTTTGAGAAGTCGAGTATGTCGTTTATTAAGCCGAGAAGGGTCTCGGAAGAGGACTGAACCACTTTTAGGAACTCCCTCTGCTCAGGCTTCAGGTCGGTTTCTAGGGTGAGTTCAGTCATGCCGACTATGGCGTTAAGCGGTGTACGGATCTCATGGCTCATATTGGCCAGGAATTCGGATTTGGCCTGGCTGGCAGCCTCGGCCGCCTCTTTGGCCTTCTGCAGTTCTACCTCGGCCTGCTTCCTTTCGGTTATGTCTATTATGTTTGCAAGCACAGCCGGCCTTCCACCGTATTGAATAGAGGTGGCGGTCTCCATGATCCACCTCGTCTCCCCCGACTTATTTACGATCCTGTACTCGTAGGGAGAGGAGAGCTCACCTTTTAGCCTCATCAGGTTCTCCCTGAGTATCTCCCTGTCCTTGGGGAAGACGATCTTCCAGAAGCTCGTGTCTACGAGGTCTTCATCATCGTAGCCGGTGTATTTTTTAAATTGGGGATTTATGAACCGGAACTTGCCGTCCTGAACGATATAGATCCCTATAGACGAGCTATTGGATAGGGTCCTAAAGAGCTCCTCCGTCTGCTTATGCTCCGTGATATCCATGAAGCTCCCAAGGATGGCGCGTCTACCCTGGTACTGTATCGAAGTAACCGTCTCCATAACCCATCTGATCTCCCCCTGTTTATTCACGATCCTGTATTCGTGGGGAGACGTTTTTTCCCTTTTTAGCATCCTTATGGCGTTTTCCCTAACCATATGCCGATCCTCGGCAAAAACGAGCCTTAGGGAGTTTGTACCTATGAGCTCATCCTCACCGTAGCCCGTATACCTCTGGAATTGCGGGTTAACAAACTTGAACTCCCCATCCTGGACGATATATATGCCTATAGTGGAGCTGTTAGAAAGGGTCCTGAGTATCTCCTCGATCCGCCTCCTCTCCGTAATATCCACGATGACCCCGAGTACCGCCTCCTCTCCCCTATACCGAATGGATGTAACGTTCTCAAGAAACCACCTCATCTCCCCCGATTTATCAACCACCCTGTACTCGTAAGAAGGAACCTCTCCATTTAACGCCTTTACCGCGTTCTCCTTAACGAGCTCCCTGTCTTCGGGAAATACGAGCCTCTGAGGGCTCATGCCCAATAGCTCGTTTTCGCTATAGCCAGTACACCTTTCAAATTGCGGATTCACAAAGAGGAACCTCCCATCCCGCATAACATAAACACCGGTAAGCGGATTACAGGAAAGGACTTTAAACAGATTCTCAAACTCCTTGCGATCGGAGATCTCGCATTCGAGTTTTTGCCTCATAATGTCCGATTGTTTCTTTAGCCTGAGGAAGTTCTTCTCTTCCTCGCCCAACCGTTCAAACGCAAGAGCCCTCTCACTACATGTTTCGACGTAATCTAAAACAAGGGCTACAAACGGCATGGAGTAAGCAACGATTTCAATAAAGTAGGCGGCATTAAAATGGCCGTCAAATAGCGCATCCGACCCAAAGGCCATATGGGACTCGGCAATCACCTGGGGGATGAGGCTAATAACCAGCGCCTGAGAGATATAGGTCTTTTCACTTCGACAAATCCGGTAGAATAGATAAGAACACCCAAGAAGAAAGAGGGCAAGCGGTGCAAGGTCCCAGGGTCTCGTCACAACTGAGTCTGGAAAGAGCGTTTTTGGCAGTTGGGTGCTCCTAGAAGAGATATATACGATTCCATATGCGAGAAGGCAAGGCACAAAGCCCATAGTCGCTATTAAAGCAGGGCTTCCTCTCGGTTTCTTCCTCGATCTACCCTTTAGTACAAAAAACGCACCAAAAACCATAATAAGGGCGATCAGAAACCGTGAGATCGCCCAGGTAAAAGGGATGAAATCCCGGCTATCGGATACACTGAGGATTATTCCGTTAGCCGCCAGTACACTAAAGGCATCGGTGCTTCCAGCAAAAAGAAGGGCTAAACCGATTACGGGGCTTACCGCGTCTCGTTTAATCCAAAAGTGGATTAGGCATAGAACACCAACAAACACGGCCACGGAGAAGGCACTTAAACCGAGAACCGTGTAAAGTGGTCCTGCCAACAAGATGGGGTTAGCCGCTTCTGAGACCGAGGGCGTACCCATTCCAGACTTAGAAGATCCGAGATCCAAACCGAGGAGATATAGGAGGGAGGGTATTAGACAGACAAACGCCAAGGCCGCGATCGATCTCTTTGAAATCAGGCTCCATCTCCTAGTGGTATAGTTTGGGGTACTCATGTGTTATCTTCGTTCACATACGATACGAGCTCTCATTCACCCTCTTGCATTACAAGGCTTGTGCTTCTTACCCTATTACGGCCATCCTCTTTAGCCTGATAGAGGGCCTGATCGGCCGAGGCTATGAGTTCGGCAGGAGAGAAACCCCTTCTGGGCATAGTGGTTGCGACACCCAAACTGATAGTAATGTAGTTACTAACCGGGGATTGGGGATGCAGGATACCGAGTGCCTCTACCTCTGCACGTAGCCTCTCCGCTACGGAATTAGCCCCCTCCAGGTCGGTATTCGGCAAGATAACCATAAATTCCTCTCCGCCATATCGGGCCGCAAGGTCCGCGGGTCTATGCAAAGCACGATTCAGGACGTTTGCTACCAGTCTTAAGCACTCGTCACCCTTCTGGTGGCCATAGGTATCGTTATAGGACTTGAAGAAATCGATATCTATGAGGATCAAGGATAAGGGGATCTCGTATCTTAGGGCTCGCCTCCACTCCTGCTCTAGGTAATCCTCAAGACCCCGCCTATTTGTGATACCCGTAACGTCATCCATACTCGAAAGGCGCTTTAGCATGGAAACCGTTTCTTCGAGCTGATTCAGGATACTAATCAATTCCTGTTCACGGGACTTACGCCGATCTATCTCGTGCTTTAGCCTCAGGGCGGAGCGCACACGTGCCAGGAGCTCCATCTTATTTAGGGGTTTTGTTATATAATCTATTGCGCCTGCGGCAAAGGCCCTCTGCAGGTAGTTTATCTCGTCCTTTACCGTCACCACGATTATGGGAACGTCCCTAAGGTATTCAAAGGACTTAATGAGACGGCATGCCTCTACCCCATCCATATCCGGCATTAGGATATCCATAAGGATGAGGTCTACATCCGTAGAGACACTCGCCTTATTGTCCATACCCAGCACCCTAAAGGCATCAAGAGACGACCCTACAACCACAAGGTCTGCGTATCCCGCAGCCCTCAGCGTGGATTCCAGTAAGACCTGACTGTCCCGTGAATCGTCAACGATTAGTATTTTCACACCATCCTCCTATACCGACTTAAATCGAATACCTAATTTACCCCTTTAAATCCACGCTTCAACTCAGCCAACTCCCTCTCAAGTGCCTTACGCCGGTCTATCTCGTGTTTGAGCCTCAGGGCAGAGCGTACCCTGGCGAGTAGTTCTACCCTACTTACCGGCTTATTTATATAGTCGAGTGCCCCGGCATCGAGAGCCATCTCAATATACCTCAGCTCATCGGTAGCCGTCACGACGATGATCGGGATATCCCGAAGGTACTCGGTTGCCTTAATCAAATGGCACGTCTCAATACCATCCAAACCGGGCATCAGGATATCCATAAGGATTAGGTCTATACCAGTACCCACCCCTTCGGGATTCTCCATATCGAGTAGCTTAAAAGCCTCAACTGACGATCCTGCGATAAGGAGATCGGAATAACCACCGGCCCTTAGGAAAGATCTAAGTAAAGCCTGGCTATCCGGCGAGTCGTCAACTATGAGTATCTTCATAACTTCCCCTCCCTAAATCGAACTAGATCCCTCTCTTAGTACAATCAATCGGATTAAACCCTCTCTATCGCCAAAAGGGTTATATCGTCATCAAACCCTTCATCCATCCTCCAAAGGCGCAGTTTCTGCTCGATTCCCCTCATCAGTTCCTTTAGGGGTATAGCCCTCCATCCCTCGATGAGTCTCATTAAACGCTCCGTTGAAAACTGTCCCATCTCCCCGTTTGTACACTCCGTTATCCCATCGGAATAGATGAACAGCCTGTCGCCCTTATGAAGATAAAACTCCTTCTCCTCGTACTCCACGTCACGGAGCACCCCTATGGGAAAACCACCCGTTCCGATTAGAGATACCCTCCCGTTTGCTTCCTGGTATATGGGTGAGGGATGGCCCGCTTGAACCAGCCTCGTTCTACCATCCCTGGTGTCTGTGATCCCGTAGACCATGGTGAAATACTGCAAGGTATCCTCGGACTGGAAGCGTTGGTTTAGCTCGTGGACCAATATAGCGGGTGAATCTATATAAGGATGGCTGGAGCTATTAAACATAAAAGACCTTGATGCGCCCTCTTGTTTTATCATAGAAGAGAGAATCTTATTCAAGGTCATAGAGAGCATTGCAGCCGCAACCCCATGACCCGCTACATCCAGAAGATAAAAGCCAATGCGGTGCTCATCGAGCTCAAAAAAGCTAAATATATCCCCCGCTACAAAACTGCAAGGACAGAATATCCAATTAAAACTCAATCCAGACAGGGTTGCAGGAGATTGGGGAAGGAGACTCCTTTGCATCCTGGCCGCGGCATCCAGGTCCTTGCTTATCCTGGAATACGCCCGTATGAGTTTCCTATTGCGCTCCTCGAGATCCCTTTCAAGCCTTAGAACCCGTTCCCCCGCCTTTATACGTACGTCCAACTCCCCTACGTTAAATGGCTTAACCAAGAAGTCATCGGCACCGGCCTTCATTCCCTCTATGAGCTCGTTCTTATTATCCTTGGCCGTTAATAAAATGACGTATATATACCTCGGAAACCTGGCAGCCCTAATCCGCCTGCATAGTTCTAGACCGTCCATCCTTGGCATCATCCAGTCGCTGATTATAAAGCCGATCTCCTCCCTCTCCAGAACCTCCCAGGCCTCTACTCCGTTAACTGCGGAGATGACCTCGTGACCCAGCCTCCTAAGGGTCTGCATAAGGAGAAACCTCGAATCGTTATCGTCATCAACAATGAGGATACGCATTTACCTCACCCTTTAGGGGTTCTAATTGCAATAACTATGCCACGGATATTAAGGTTGTAATATGCCTATATCATTTAATATTTTTGACATAAAGAGGGCCACAACGAGTGGATCTAACAAATTTCGTCAAGAAAAAGACGCCGAACCGAAAGCGTATCTAAACGGCAGGCCTTCGGTTAAACCTTAGGAACGGAAGAGAAAGGCATAGGGGAATCGGATTAGAAGATAGGCTCCCTCTCCTCTTCTTCCTCATAGATAACGCAGGCGATTATACAGGATTCGATGGGTACGAACTTTATATCAACCAGTTGATACCACCTGTTCACCTCCAACCAATAATTAACCTCCGACTCCAGTCCCTTTAGGTCCGTAAGAGGGCGTTGAAACATCGTGACTTTTACCATTATGTATGACCCTCCCCCTTATACCGTTTTATCGTTCAGCCGTTGGATAAGGCCCTTCTAAGTAGATCCTCTGCCATCGCTACCGCCTGCTCCTCTATCCTATCCATGTCGATCTTGTCTTTACTCAGATAGAACGTACATTCAACCGTACCTGTATCTCCCGCCCGCTCATTAAAGAAGTCCGCATAGACCTGTATCCTAGACTTTTGAACACCATCATGAATGGCAATCCTCCATAGCTTGGGCTTACCCATCTTTTTGTTCGACACGTCCCGATTCGGGTTCCCGTCCCTCCTCTTCAAGATCCTGCGAAGTGGAAACGAGGAGAACTAACCTTTAATAACAGCAACCGGTTTCAGGCGAGCGACCTTATTTGCTATCCCTGCCTCGTGTATGACATCTACGACCTCATTAACGTCCTTATAGGCCTCAGGAGCCTCCTCGGTAAGCCCTTTTGCCGAACCGGCGTTAACGACTATACCCATGCTTTCCAGTCTTTGTCTCAGCTCCTCCACGCTTACCTCCTTCCTTGCGCGTGTACGAGACATCCTTCTACCCGCTCCATGGCAACTCGACCCAAAGCTCACGGTTAGGGCCTTCTCCTGGCCGACCAAGATATACGAATGGGTACCCATACTCCCCGGAATAAGCACTGGTTGATTGGGAAAGGCACGTGTTGCACCCTTCCTGTGAATAACGAGATTGTATCTTTTGCCATCGAGCGTGTACTCCTCGATTTTTGCAATGTTGTGTGCCACATCGTAAACCACGCTCAGCTTTCCTCCCCCTTTGCCCAATACAGCCTCCCACGCCTTTCTCACCTCCCAGGTGATGAGTTGGCGGTTTGCCCATGCGAAGTTCGCCCCTGCAGACATCGCCTTAAAATACTCCTGCCCCTCCTTTGAAGTAAACGGAGCACACGCCAATTCACGATCGGGTAAGACAATGCCATAGTTAGGCATGACCTTCATCATGACCCGTATATAGTCGGTCGCAATCTGATGGCCGAGCCCACGGGAACCCGTATGAATCAACATCGTTACTTGGTCCTTAAAAATATTTAATCTCTTAGCCTCGGACTCATCAAATACAGTCTCGACAACGCCGACCTCAACAAAGTGATTGCCCGCCCCCATAGTCCCGAGCTGATCATGCCCTCGGCTCTTTGCGTGTTCTGAAACGAGTTCCGGTACCGCTGTATCCAGCATTCCTCCGGATTCCGTATTCTCAAGATCGTCCGGCTCTCCGTATCCGAGTTCAACCATCCGTACAGCCCCCTTCTCCAGAACAAGATCAAATTCTTTATCCCTCAAATCGAGCCTACCTCCAACCCCTACACCAGAGGGCACCTCCTGGTAGATCATTCTTCCAAGACTACGAAGATAGGGTTCGATCTCGGAGAACGTTTTCTCCGATCGTAACAGCCGTACACCACAATTAATGTCGTAACCAATGCCACCGGGGGATACGATCCCCTCCTCACTGTCAAAGGCCGCCACACCGCCAACGGGGAACCCGTATCCCTCATGTATATCGGGCATAGCAAGTGCGTATCCCTTGATTCCGGGAAGGGTTGCAACATTTACAAGCTGCTCCAGGGACTTGTCTACAGAGATGGAATCGAGCATATATTCACGTGCATAGACTCGAGCCGGTACCCGCATGTCGCCTCGGAAGGTCTTTGGGATCTCCCAGAGAAAATCCTCTATCCTTATGAGATTGGATATATCGAACATGCCTAACTCCGACTGGATATTGTATTAAAGAACCCCAAGGTACGTCGGGCAATCTATATGCCATCAACCCACTACACACAGCTTACCAAAATCGTTGATATTTTCTAGGGATCCCTCTCCTGATCGGGAAAAGAACACTGTCATAAAATACGACATCTGACACCTTGGACGATCCCTAAGTCAGGTAGATACGGTTAGACATCAAAAATAATCATGGTTTCCCAACCACCGTCTTTCGTCTCCCTTACCTCTGCCTCATGGTACGTTACGGCCTTTATATCCTCACCAAAAGAGCTTACGGTAAAACCCCTAAGTGTCGCTTCAAGCGAGTTCATGGAAAGGGTCTTAAAGACCACTTCGTCATACATCTCCTTATGTATATGAACCGAGAGTAAGACCTCGTTAAGAAAATCGATAAGAAGCGCGGTTACATCTACTGCTTCAAGCGCAATGGTTCTCTGTGTCATCTGCTTCCTATCGTCAGCCCTCGGTTTAAGGATCTCCATCATTCCGTAAAGGGCGTCTGAAAAGAGACCTTCAAGGGAATCCGCTTGAACGAACATCCTAATGTCCGCGGTGTGCTCTAATATCCTGTACGCCATTGCGACCTATGATAATCCGGATTCGGGGCTCCTATAATAAGAATCACAGTATAACACCGTATATACGTCTATAACAACACATCGGATCGGGTGAAAAGGAGCGCAAACTATCTCCTTCCTTGGGAAGACGATTTAATATACTCCGGAAGTCTAGTCGTTTTATCAACGATTGCCGAGTCGATCTGTTCCTGTGTCAGGTTTTCCACGTGGGTTAAATCGGCTTGCACAAGAACCGCCTTCTCTAGGTTAGCCCCTTCGAGTTTTGCCCCCTTAAGATCCGCCCTCCAGAGGTCAGCCCGACCAAGGTCAGCCCTGCTTAGGTCCGCCCCTTTTAGATCCGCCTCCCTGAGATTAGCCGATCTGAGATCGGCCTCCCTGAGACATGCGTTACTTAGGTTCGCTTTACTCAGAGTCGCCTCTATGAGGTCTACCGTTCTTAGATGTGAATCACTTAGGTTTGCACTTCTAAGATACGCCCCACTTAGATCCGCCCAACCGAGATCCGCCTTGTGGAGATCCGCCCAACCGAGATCCGCACCACTGAGATCCGTCTCCCTCAGGTTCGCCCCGCTGAGGTTCGCCTCCCTTAGGTACGCCCCCCTAAGATCTACCCCGCTTAGGTCTGCCTCCGAGAGGTCCGGCTTGAGATCAGGGTTCTCTTCCCTCCAACGATTCCAAATCCCAACTCCTTGCCTTAGAATAGACAGATGCTTCTCAACGGCCATGGACGATCCCGCTTTGCAAAAGGACTTTACCAAGAACCCAATACCCAAGATATTTAATCGCATTCATGAAAGCAAGAACGGTAAAACGCCCTAAAAAAATCGGATAAACTAATAACATAAAAGCATAATCGGAGATAACTTGGAAACGGTTTTTAATCCCCTTTATATAAAACCGGATTTTTTCTATGAGAACTACAGGATCCTTAGTAAAAAAGCCTTCTTGGATTACCTGTCTCAGATCGAAAGGCTTCTCTTTGGAAATACACTTGAGGTAGGTCAGACCCGGTCAGAAGTAATCTCGGAGATGGGAAAGGTTAAGGTAATCCACTATGCTCCGTTTAAAAAGCGAACCTCTTTGATACCCCTTCTTATAATAACCCCGCTCTTATCAAAACCCTATATACTCGACTTACACCCGGGCTTGAGTTTTATCGAGCACTTAGTTAAAGAAGGTTTTGACGTCTACTTAATAGACTTTGGAGTGCCAGATGAAAACGATGGGTCTTTAGGATTCGAGGACTATATCTTCGGTTACATACCGTCTGCGGTAGAGGGTGTTTTAAGAGTGGCCTCTTCTAACTCGCTATCCCTTTTGGGCTATTGCCTAGGAGGGGTTTTTACCCTGCTCTATGTGACCTTGAGCGACAATAAGCCAGTTAAGAACATAGTACTCGTTGCAACCCCTGTTGATTTCTCAAGGCTGGGCCTTCACTATCATTTCTGGAAGAATGTCGATGCGGATCGATTGGTTAATCTATTCGGGAATATACCCCCGGAGTTAATAATAGCCAGCTTTAATTTAATAGCCGGTATCAGGAATCCTCTTCGCTATTTAAAGAAACATATGGATCTATTTAAAAACATTCCAAACAGAGAATACGTAAAAAAGGTGCTACTCATAAACAGATGGTTGGCAGAATCACCCCCCTTTCCGGCTAAGGCTTTTAAGCAACTCATTAAGGAGTTTTTCCGTAAAAACGCACTCATTAAAATGAACCTCCGGATAGGAGGGAAAGTAGCGGATCTATCTAAAATAGAGTGTCCGATTCTAATCCTCTCCCATAAAGCGGACGTCGTCTCCCCGCCGGAATCGGCTAAGGCTCTTCTAGACGTCGTTTCAACTCAAGATAAAGAATTCATTGAAGTTTCGGGAGGAGATACAGGGCATATAGATATCATTATAGGAGACGAGGGGCCCAAACTCACTTGGCCTACTATCGTCTCATGGCTAAAGCCCAGATCAAATAGGCAAGCTGTGAAATACTATTTCACATCTCGATAAAACGGGGTTAACTATCTGCCTTTTATGGCCTCCTATCGAATAGATAGGAATTAGAGAAAGACCCCTGATTTCTCCTCTCACCGTTATGGATTCGCCACCTCTTAGTTTAAGAATCGCACCCACGTTCTCTTCGAGTTTTGGACTGGTTACCTCCCGGCATTCGAGCTTTCCATCTCGATGTTCGCATCGCTCCCCAGGAACATCGATAAAACAGGAGACATAACAACCCGTATCCGGAACCACTCTTCCAAAGGGGTCCCTTTTTGGCTCTGGTATAATTACTAGTTCAACTATAGAATCTATGCGATTCCCCAAATAAACCTCTCTCTTATCGCCGATGGAAGACACCCTTCCGAGGATTATCGCTTCTTTTCCCTTGAGTTCTTTTAAGGCTTCCTCATTAGATGCCATCTCAGAACATAAACGCTCGGCTGGCATTATTACCTGTTTCTCCTCCTCTTTTGTCCCCGTTACGATATAGGGCCCCAGGGCTATAAATATTAAGACTATGAATCCCTTCATCTTTGCCCACCCGTTCTCTTTTTACTTCCCACAAGTACCCTTCCAAATCACTTCCTACCCACCGGTATTATACACAGGGGCCGTTCTTCGTCTGGCATGTCCATAACCCTCTTCACACCCGTATCATCGAAAGCACCGATGACCACCGTTCCTAGGTTTAAAGAAACCGCTTGTAGACAAGCATTTTGGGCTGCATGACCAACTTCCATGTGAACGTATCTTCTACCTCTTTCTCCATACACTATTACGGTACGTTCATAAACCGCAGATAGGACTATAACCGCAGCACCGGATTTAACCG
>CAZWVA010000065.1:0-14286 GCA_964636885.1 uncultured Spirochaetia bacterium | reverse complement strand
CAATCCGCGGCTAAAGATCCTCATTGACGAATGGGGATTCGACCGTTTCAGGGATGAGTTCCTAAGCCTATTTCGAGCGAGAAACCCATTCCCCCACGGTTTAGAGATCCTACCATCCGAAAATGAAAACCACAGATACGATTTATTTAAAGAGGGAATCTATCCTCAGAAGCAGAGGGATTACTTCCGCGTTGTAGTACGGGTCCCACTAGGAGAACTCACCGCGAAACAGGTCCTTGCCCTCTGCCAACTCTCCCTCAAATTCGGCGACGGAAGGCTTAGAACCACAAGAGGGCAGAACATAGAGCTTCTGTGGGTTAGAAGAGAGAACCTCTTAAAACTCCTTAAAGGGTTAAGGGAAATCGGTCTTAGCCCAAGATGGTCTGGTTCTATTCTTGATGTCCGGGCATGTTCGGGAACGACCTATTGCATATGGGGCGTCTCCGACTCCCAGGGCACAGGAGACCGCTTGATCAGACATATAGCGGAGAAGGGGTACACGGAAGACGAGTGGATTCGTAGGATCCAGATCCACATATCGGGCTGTCCAAACAGTTGCGCGCAGCACCAGGTTGCAGACATCGGACTCTCCGGAAGTAACGGAAGGTACTTTCTCTACCTTGGCGGACACATGAATGGAGACGCCAGGGTGGGAAGCGTCGTTCGGTCAAACATAGCCCCTGAGGAGGTAAATCCGACAATCGATACAATACTAGGCATCTATCTTGAGATGAGAAGAGAGGATGAACCCTTCTCTTCCTTTATAGAAAGGATCGGAACCGACCGTATGTCGAGACTCCTCAGCGAAAGGTTGGACACAAAAGAAGCGATAGAAGAAAGGGCCAAAGCACCTCTAATGGATAGGGCAGTGGGTGAAGACGTGACAGATAGGGAATATTCGATAAGGTTTAAGGTAAGCGGAAGGACCATAAGGGTTCGGGGAAGCGAGAAGATACTCCAAAAGGGGCTCGATGAGGGATTAACCCTACCCTTCAGTTGCCAACAGGGGATCTGCGGCACATGCAAGCTAAGGGTTAAGGGGAGGTTCCATCAGGGCCCGGTCGAAGCGATCACACCTGAAGAGATAGCCACGGGCTACGCCCTAATCTGCATGGCGGAGCCAAGGGGGGATATGGAGATTGAAGCCTAGAGAGTAGGCAAAGGACTAACAAATGCAAACCACATCTGGAATCGATAATGTTCGCTCTATATGTCCATACTGCGGCGTCGGGTGTGGTGTTATACTTGAGACCCGAAGTGGGAAGGTAATAAAGACAAAGGGCGATCCAGATCATCCGGCAAATAGAGGAAAGCTATGCACAAAGGGCATGACCCTTCACAAGACCATACATACACAAGACCGATTAACACGACCCCTCATGCGAAAGACACCCTCCGATTCCCTTCTTCCGGTCTCATGGGATACAGCCCTAAATAGAATAGCCCAAACGTTTCGCTCCTTAATCGGGAGATACGGGTCCCGATCAATTGCATTCTATATATCCGGCCAACTCATGACCGAGGATTACTACGTCGTAAACAAGCTGGCAAAGGGTTTTTTAAAAGTGAATAACATCGATTCAAACTCCCGTCTCTGCATGTCCTCTGCCGTCATGGGATACAGAAGGGCATTCGGAGTAGATGCACCCCCATGTTCATATGAAGACATAGAGATTGCGGATTGCATATTCATTATCGGGTCGAATACCGCATACTGTCACCCGATCCTCTTCATGCGCATCGCCGAGGCAAAGGAGAGGAAGAGAGAGAGACTAAAGATCATAGTGGCAGATCCCAGAAAGACGCCGACAGCCGGGATTGCAGACCTCTATATCCCCGTAATCCCTGGTAGCGACGTGGCGCTTATAAACGGGATGATCCACATTCTCATAAAAGAAGGGCTCATAGACCACGATTTCATCTCCTCAAACACGGAGGGGTTTAAAGAGCTGGAGAGAACCGTTAGGGATTATACGCCCGAAAGGGTCTCAGAGATATGCGGGGTATCTCCTTCCATAATACGTGAGGCGGCGCTGGCCTATGGAGGGGCGAACGCCGCTTTAACCCTATGGGCGATGGGCCTCAACCAGAGTAGGCAGGGAACGGACAAAAATAGTGCCGTTATAAATCTATCCCTGGTTACGGGGAATATAGGAAGACCAGGTGCCGGGCCGTTCTCCCTTACCGGGCAGGCAAACGCAATGGGAGGTAGAGAAACCGGTGGTCTTGCAAACCTGCTTCCCGGCCACAGATACATGGAAAACCCACTACACCGTGAGGAGGCGGCAAAGTTTTGGGGATGCGGAGAGATACCGGATGAGAGGGGGCTAACCGCCCTAGAGCTCTTTGATGCGATCTACCGCGGGGACATAAAGGCCATATGGATAATATGCACAAACCCCGTCGTATCCCTACCCAATGGCTCCAGATTCGAGGAGGCCCTAAACCGCGCCGAACTCGTTATAGTCCAGGACATCTATAGCCCCACCGACACGGCCCTCTTTGCAGACGTTATCCTCCCCGCCGCCGGCTTTGGCGAGAAGGAAGGGACGATGACAAACTCGGAAAGGCGGATCTCCTACATGGCAAAGGCCGTTAATCCGCCTGGAGAGGCACTTCCAGACTGGAAGATCCTCACGGCTTTCGCGCATAAGATGGGGTTTGCCAGATACTTCCCCTATAGAGAAGCCGAGGACGTCTTTGAGGAGTACAAACGGCTTACACGAGGAAGGGATATGGATATCACAGGAATCACATACCAAAGGCTCCAAATGGAGGGCCCGATCCAGTGGCCCTGCCCTGATGAAAAACACCCTGGCACCCCAAGGCTCTACACGGAGGGAAGGTTTAATACAGAAAACGGAAAGGCGAGACTAATCCCAGTGGGGTTTATTCCTCCAGCAGAGACGCCGGACCCGGAATTCCCCCTTATTCTCACAACGGGAAGGGTTAGGGATCAGTGGCACACTATGACAAAAACCGGGAAGATAGAAACCCTCCTCCTCCACGATCCGATACCTATGCTTGAGATAAACCCAAATGACTCTCTAAAGTTCGGTGTAAAAGACGAGGACATCGTCATCGTCGAGTCCAGAAGGGGCAAGGCAACCGTTCGGGTAACCGTTACAGATCGGATTAGAGAGGGAACCGTTTTTCTTCCCTTCCACTGGGGAAGGCTCACGGGGGATAACGGTCGAGCAAACTTCATGACAGTAGAGGCCTTAGACCCCTTTTCAAAACAGCCTGAGTTTAAGGCATGTGCCGTGAGGATCAGAAAGAAAACCTTTAATGAAAGCCGAAATGTGTTAGTCGTGGGAAACGATCCGGCAGGACTCATTGCACTCAAAACCCTTATAGAAATAAACCCTAATGTAGAGGCGACCCTTTTCTCCAACGCCTATACCGAGGGTTCAAAACTCCCAAATGACATTCGACTCTCTAGGGAGCTACCGGTTGGCATCGATATAGAAAGCCGCTCCCTTATCCTTGGGGACGGTTCCAGGGTTCCATATGAAAACCTGGTTCTTGCCCTTGGAACCAGGTTCTATTTACCTCCGATACCAGGGTTATCCCGCAAGGGCGTATTCATAATGGAGGATATCGAGAGGACAAAAAGAGCTGTTGCGAGACTCCACGTAATCCGACAGGCCATCGTGGTTGGAGAAGGGGGATCCGCTATCGAGACCGCATGTTGGCTAAGGGCGCGCGGAGTAGAGGTCGAGTTCATAACCCCATCCACTTTTCTTCTGGAAAAGGATTTGGACGGGGTAGCCTCAGAACTCCTCTTCCATGAGCTTAGGAAGCAGGGAATAAGGATCACACTCAGGGCAGAGGTCGAGGCGATTCTCGGGGATATCCATGCGATCGGAATCCGACTCGGGAATGGAGAATTAAGAAGAGGAGACCTCATCCTCGTTGAGGCCAGACGGGAAGCAAACGTGGATCTCGCCTCCAAGGCCGGCATCCTCGTGAACAAAGGCGTCGTCGTCGGAGAAAGGCTAGAAACAAGCGCTCCTGGTGTCTACGCCATTGGGAGTGCCGCAGAGGTTCGCGGAATCACATCGAGCGATACGGAGGTCATATCCAAGCAGGCTCGAGTCCTCGGTCGAATCCTCGCAGGAGACCCGACCATTCGCTACAAGGGCGATATGGTTTGCAACCGACTCCTGGTATTAGGGTTTGAGGTCGTGTCGTTTGGGGAGTTTAACGCCGATGACGAGGAGTCCAACGTCCTCTCCTATCTGGATAGGGGGCAGTCCATCTATAAAAAAATCGTTCTTCGTGATAACCGGGTTGTTGGTGGACTCTTCTTCAAGGATACATCCTCGGCTAATAAGATCATGGAACTAGGACGAAAGGGAATAGACATATCGGCCTTTCGTAGTAACCTTATCTCCGGCAATCTAAAAGTACGGGTGCCCACGGGCAAAATCCTCTGCTCCTGTGCCGGGGTAACGAGGGAGGAGATCCTTATGGGGATAAACCGGGGGATGGATATAGAGGGGCTTAAGGAGAACCTGAGGGTTGGTGTTAATTGTGGGACATGCCTCCAAGAGGTGCGAGAACTGGTTAGAGCTATGGGACAACACGAGAAGGTCTAATGGTACTCGATCTACTAAAAGGTAATAACAGGAGGTTTCTAATGACGGAGCCTGGCACAAACGCAAATCCCTTAAGGGTCGCCATTATCGGTTCTGGGCCGGCGGGTTTTTATGCTGCAGACCACCTACTCAAACAGAACGGATTTGTCTTTGAGGTCGATATGTACGACCGATTGCCCACCCCGCATGGCCTTGTGCGCTGTGGTGTAGCCCCGGATCATCAGAGGATAAAATCCGTCACAAAGGTCTACGACAGGATAGCTATGAATCCAAGGTTCCGTTTCTATGGTTTTGTCGAATTCGGCAATCACATACACCTAGAGGACCTGAAAAGGCACTATCATCAGATCGTATTCGCCACAGGGGCCCAGACGGATAAGCGCTTAAACATACCGGGAGAAGATCTAAAGGGCAGTCATGCTGCAACCGAGTTTGTAGCCTGGTATAACGGCCACCCCGATTATCGAGATCTTAGGTTTGATCTCTCCCAAGAAAGGGTCGCGGTTATCGGCGTCGGCAACGTTGCACTGGACGTAGCTCGGATCCTCTGCCTTACAGAGGGAGAGCTAAGGCGAACGGATATAGCCGACTACGCACTCAATGCCCTGAGTAAGAGCAGGATAAGGGACGTGTATATTCTTGGGCGACGGGGGCCGGCCCAAGCGGCCTTCACAAATCCGGAAATCAAAGAGCTTGGCAACCTTACTGATGCGGATGTGGTCACGTTACCAGATGAGGTCGAACTCGACGAGATAACTCGGTTGTCATTAAAACAAAGCAATGACCAGACAGTGATGAAAAAAATCGAGATTCTAAAGGGGTACGCTATCAGGAAATCCCCCGAAAAATCGCGTAGAATCCACCTGAGGTTTTTTGTTTCCCCCGTGGAACTAATCGGAGACGAATCCGGCCATCTCTCCGCCATCCGCTTGGTGAGGAACGAACTCTACTACGACGAGAATGAAAAGCCCAGATCCCGTCCGACAGGTCGTTTTGAAGAATTGCCTGTCGGTCTTGTATTCCGCTCCATCGGGTATAACGGGATTCCTTTGCCAGATGTGCCCTTTGACCCAAAATGGGGAATTATACCAAACCACAGAGGTCGCATTATTGACCCTGAAACCAAAAGGCCTCTTCTAGGCCTTTACACGACCGGCTGGGTTAAGCGCGGCCCAACCGGGGTAATAGGGACAAACAAGACCGACTCCGCCGAAACAGTAGAGTGCATTATCGAGGATGCTGCACGTGGCGCCATTCTTAGTCCACCCGACCCAGAGGCGAGCCATATAGAAAACCTGGTCCGAGAGCGACAACCCAATTACGTCACATACAGAGACTGGTTAAAGATCGATGAAAGGGAGGTGGCTCGTGGAAGGGCCGAGGGACGCCCACGTGTTAAGTTCACAAGCATCCCGGATATCCTAGCCGCCCTTGGAAGGGGATGCTAATCGGCTATCAACCTGAAAGGAGAAATATCAGAGGTTTTCTCTAATCCAGCCTTGGACCTTGATTCTTAGGTCGGACACGATGTTTTGAACAGACGTGCCCTCGGTTGAAAATGTTCCTACAACCGAGCGTGTATTTGTACAGATGATTACAGAATCAAGCCGCCAACGGTTTTCTCCTAAGTGTTTAAGTCGACCGACCAGAGAATAATCGAGTCCACCCCGACGAGCCGCCTCACAGGCGTTGATTTCCAGTTCCTCAATAGCTCTTAAATTCTTAACCCCAGCTTTAGAGAAGAGGTCTAACATCCCTTCGCGGGCAATCCATTCGATTCCGGACATGGAGCTAAAGTTCTGATTAATCTCTTCTTCGATCGATTGTGCCATCCTTGCATCCTCGCCCTGGCCGCGGACATAAAGAAGCCCGAGCCTATGCGGTTCGGTTTTAAACAGCGTAGTGCCATGTAGTGCAAACCATCCCCCGCCCAGAATCATAGCAACGAGTAACACCGAAATAGCGATTACTAAACCCGGCCTATGTTTGAAGAAGAACCATAGCGAATACGATTTTCCTAGAGACAAGGGAGCATAGTTCTGAGGTTCGTCCGACTTAGGGGCCTTAATCGGTTTAACACTTTCACCAAGCCTGTGACCACATTCAGAGCAAGATTCCTTATTCAGAGGATTTTCTTTTCCACAGTTTTGACATTCTCGGACCGAACCTGTCGAATACCTGATCTCAGGCTTAGTTTCACTAAGTAACCTATATCTCTTCATCTTATTTATGAGCCCCTGCCTTGAAATCCCCAGAATCTCAGAGGCCCTTTGCTTATTGCCACCGCATTTTTCTAAGGCCTCTTTTATCTTCTGAATTTCAATCTCTTCCACCGTCCCCCTAAGAAATCGAGTGCCTTCCTCTGCGGGGGTACGTTGCAACGTCCCTCCGCTCATTACACCCCTTACATGTTCCGAGAGGTCGCTTGCCTCGATTAAATCGCTATCTACCAAAATCACTGCACGTTTTATCTCGTTCTCCAACTCCCTTACATTTCCGGGCCAATCGTATTTTACAAGGCAATCCATCGCCTCAGGGGAAAAACGCATAGGGTCTCTCCCTAGTTCAGTTACAAAACTGCTCAAGAAGTGCTGTGTAAGGAGAGGAATATCCCCTTTAATCTCACGAAGAGGAGGCATATTGATATGGACAGCATTTATTCTGTAATACAGGTCTTCACGAAAGTTCCCCTTTTTTATCTCGCTCTTTAGGTCTTTATTCGTAGCCGCGATAACCCTTATATCCACTTCTATAGTGCTTCTTCCTCCGATTCTCTCAAGCTTTCTCTCCTGAAGCACCCGCAGAAGCTTAGCCTGGGCGGAAAGACTCATATCTCCGATCTCATCTAGAAATAGAGTCCCGCCGCCTACCATCTCAATCTTTCCTACTCTCCTCTCCACTCCGGTTGCTACCCCCTTCTCAATACCAAAAAGCTCACTCTCAAACAGGCCCTCCGGCAGGGCTGCACAGTTAATGGCGATAAAGGGTTTATCAAAGCGAGAGCCGTTTATATGGATGGTACGTGCGGCAAGCTCCTTTCCGGTACCGCTCTCCCCGCTGATAAGAACGTTTAGAGAGCTGTCACTTATCTTCTCTATTAATTTTATTATCTCCTGTATTCTGGGACTCGTTCCTATGATGTCACTTATAAAGGGCCTGATGTCAGGTTTTTCGCTTGGGGTAGTGCTTTCTTTACTTAAGCGGCCTCTTAATCCTTGGAACTTTTTATCATCCCCTTCACCCATAGGAATCGTAATCAAACTCTCCCTTTATGACTAAGCTCAATTGTATCACAGGGCGATTATAAGCGTCAATTCTCTTTACGTTAGCGTCAAGAGGCTTTACGTTTCTATCGACGAGCTCCGCCTCCCGGTTTAATCCGGTAGTTTAAGTAGGGAATGCCGAAAACCTAAAAATCCTTTTCTAATAAGGACTTACGATCATTTCTTTAGTTCCCACTAAGAGCCGGCATACATCTTGCTATTCTAATACATAAAGCAAAAAGGAGGTGAGAAAAATGCAAAAGCAACGCTTACTTATAACCTGTCTTTTCCTCGTGACCCTCGTTCTAGTCATGGTATGGAACGGGATACCCGCTAAAGCGGAAGCAACGACAGCCGATCATGGACTCTTCACTCCGGGAGAGATTAAGTGGACGGACGCGCCACCGGCGCTTCCTACCGGTGCTAAGCTGGCCGTCCTGGAGGGTAACCCCTCTGAGAAGGGTCCCTTCACGATGCGCCTAAAGATGCCCGATGGGTACAGGATTCCTCCTCACTGGCATTCGGGGGTTGAGCATGTGACCGTTATTTCGGGTACTTTCAACCTCGGGATGGGAGACAAGTTCGATGAGAAGGCCGGAACTGTTATGCCCGCGGGAACTTTTGGCTTCCTGCCACCGCAGACGAAGCACTTCGCTTGGGCAAGTGGTGAGACGATCATCCAGCTTCACGGGGTGGGGCCGTGGACGATTACATATGTGAATCCGTCGGATGACCCACGGAATGTAGAGAAGTAGTTCCCTAACCAAGGGAAAAGGGGAGATGCAGCCCTTTGGTGCTGTCTCTCCCTTAGTCTTGGATGAGTGGGTAGAGAGCTGGATGCAGGATAACGAGGCTCGTGATGGGGGCACCATATCCACATTGGCTTTCATTCGCCCGTTAGTGCTTAATGCAGGGGCAATCCTTTTTGTTTCCATTTCTCGCGCACCGCGCTCGAAATACTAAAAGTGATTGCCCTAGAATAAAAAAGGGCGAACACGAGGTTCGCCCTTAGAGGATGAGTAAATGTAATCAAAGAACTAACAAACAAGGAGGCATTGCCATGGGTACAATTTTAAAGAGAACGGTCAATAAGGAAGAACTCGAAGTAAAGGTAAAGGAGATATACCGTGCGGTTGCTCAAAATCCGCATGGGAAGTTCCACTTTGAAACGGGGCGAGGTCTTGCTGAAAAACTCGGCTACCCTTCGGTTGATTTGGATAGGATCCCTGAGGAGGCGGTTGATTCCTTTGCCGGTGTTGGCTATCACTTTGACATAGCAGATATTAAAAATGGCGAGAGGATACTGGACTTAGGAAGCGGCTCCGGTATGGATACGTTTTTTGCCGCTTTGAGAGCAGGGAAAAGCGGAAAATCGGTTGGATTAGACATGACCGATGAACAGTTGAAAAAGTCAAAAGACCTGCGCGCCAAATTCGGATTTGATAATGTTTCTTTTCAAAAAGGGTATATTGAAGAACTACCCTTTGAAGATGGGAGCTTTGATGTGGTTATATCAAACGGAGTGATTAACCTTTCGGCAGAGAAAGAAACGGTGTTTTCGGAAGCCAGTCGGGTACTTAAACCGGGCGGACGCCTGGCGATCTCCGATATCGTATCAGACCAGGAATTACCAGAGGGGATTACCTGTGATGCGACGATTTGGGCCTCCTGTATCGGAGGAGCTATGCAGGTAGACAAATACAAAGCGGCCATTGAAGCACCCGGTATGCGTCTTATTTCTATTCGGGAAAATCCTCAATACCGATTTCTTTCTAAATCCGCGCAAGGGGCAAGCAAGAAATACGGTGTCAAGAGTATTTCGCTGCTCGCTGAGAGGATATAAAACTTTGCAACCTGGATTCTCAGCGACTCAATACTCCTGCCACGGTTTTCTGATTTTTATTCCGAGCTTGTTTATCCTGTAGTCGATCTGTCGTGGAGAGATCTCAAGGAGGGTAGCCGCACGGGATTTAACCCAGCCGCATTTTTGAAGTGCCTCTATGATGCGCTCTCTTTCTATCTCCTCTACGGTTTTTGGAAGGGATAGACTCCTAGTCTTCCTTTCCAACTTGGAAGATCCGTGGCTTTGACCAATTAGATCCCTATTAAACGCCCTTATCTCGTATGGTAGATCCTCCACCCTAATGGTCTCCTCGTCTGTCATAATTACGAGCCTTTCTATGCAGTTTTCAAGCTGTCTCACGTTTCCGGGCCAGGGATATTCGAGCACTAAGCGCATGGCCTCGTCCGAGATTCTAACCCCCTTCTTATTCTCCTCGTTAAACCTCTGAAGAAAGTACTCCACCAAAAGGGGTATATCCTCCCTCCGCTCCCTTAGAGGAGGAAGGAATATTGGTATCACGTTTAGCCTGTAGTAGAGGTCTTCACGGAAACTCCCCTCTTTTACGGCCTTTTCGAGGTCCTGGTTTGTCGCCGCAATGATACGCACATCTACAGAGATCGTTCTTGAACTACCGAGTCTCTCAAACCTCTTTTCCTGAAGAACCCGAAGCAGCTTCATCTGTGTTGATACAGGGATGTCTCCTATCTCGTCTAGAAAGATCGTTCCACCATCGGCGAGTTCGAACCTGCCCTTGCGCTCATGGGTCGCCCCTGTAAAGGAACCCTTTTCGTGGCCAAAGAGTTCCGACTCGAGGAGCGTCTCCGGAAGGGCCGTGCAGTTGATTTTGATGAAGGGCCCCTTAGCCCTAGGGCTGTTATAGTGTATGGCCCTCGCTATCAGTTCCTTACCGGTTCCACTCTCACCTCTAAGGAATACCGTGGCCTTAGTGGGAGCCACACGATGTACGGTTTCGAATATCTCCTTCATCTTATCGCTTTGCCCGATCACGTTTTCCAAACTGTGCTTTATCCTGAGTTCACTCTGGAGCCGTGTCTTTTCCTCTATCAGCTTTTCCCTCTCTCCGTCAACCATGCGGCAAAGTTCCACCGCTTGACCGATAAGCGATGCAACCATAGTGAGGATCCTAACCCCTCCTTCCATAGAAAAAGGGACCCTCCCCCTATAGAAAGCAACGCCAAGCGTTCCCACTACCCTATCACCCGTCTTTATAGGAACGCATATAGATGACATCTTTCGGTTCCTATTGTAGTGGGCTATCTGATCCCATAAACCCGGCTCATCCCTAACGTCAGGGATGATCATCGGAGAACCGGATTTGAAAACCTTTCCTATAATGCCCTCCCCAACCCTATATGCCCTTCGTTTCTTTTCCTCCTCCTCTATCCCTAAGGCAACAAAGGTCGAAAGCTCCCGCGTCTTTGGGTTAGAGAGCACCACGGTGCCGTACTTCATATCCATAAACTTGTCAAGTATGTTCATTACGGAATTAACGGATTTCTCTATATCGAGGGTGGACGTAAGAACCTTACTTACCTCATAGATAGTCGTAAGCTCTAAGACCCTCGTATCGATTCCTTGTCTCATTCCATTTTTGTTGTTTTATTCCTTTCTCTCTTGGTGTTAAACAACCACTTACAACCTATAGAATCATCCGCATACCACCTAAACCGGATTCCACAATACGACTCTTGTGCAAACAGTATGCCAAAATATGAGTTCAGATTTGTCGGTTCTTAGAGACAAAGGGTTCTATCCCTTGCCTACAGATTAAGCATAGGAGCCGTATTTAAAGGCACGTTTAATAAAAACGGCTATAGTCTTATTTCCATACCGTCTTTCAGAACCCTGACGGGCAACGCTCTGGATAAACCCCTTAGCTCTCTGATGACCTCTTTTCTATAGAAAGGCTTTATGTGGGTCACGTACACATCCACATCCCTACGACCTAGCTTCTCAATCTCTCCGGTCAAGAGACGGGGGGTAAGATGGCCGGTCATCCTGGCTATCTCCTCTAGGCGATTCGGAAAAGAGGCCTCGATGATAACGGAACACAACCCCCTCTCCTCTCTAATCCTATCCCAGAAGTGGCTTGTAACACATGTGTCCGCGGCAAAGGCAAATGCCGTTTTACCGTCGTCTATAAGGTAGCCAACGGTTGGAATCGTGTGATTTACCGGAATCGGCAAGACCCTATACGAGCCTATCTCCCTACTTTGCAATGGCTTTAGGGGTCTATATGTGAGTTTCGATTCCTTCGGGTTGGGTATCTTTGAGAAATTCGGCCATATACGCCCGTTCAGTATATGGAATGAGATGCTCCTTATCGTTTCCCTTATACCATAAACGCTAATCGGGTCTTTGCGAAGATCGAATGTCAACTCCGCTAAAAAGGGTAGATCCCCTATGTGATCGATGTGTGAGTGTGTTAGGAGAATGCCGTCTATCCTGGCACAATCCCTTGGGTTCAGTACCTCCGTAACAGTACCGCAGTCGAGTAGCAGTCTTCTATCGATCAGAAAGGCCGTAGGCCTTGAGCCCTTTCCTCTACTTCCACCACAGCCGAGAACGGAGATTCTCAATTTATACTCCTTCCTACTACAACCCGAAAAACGTCTTCATGCTCTGAAGGAATCTCGAAGCGTAGCGCGTACGTGCAACAGCGACCTCTTCGGCCTTCTTCCCCTCTTTAAAAAACCCCTCGTTTATGAGCTGTCTTTCCGCTAGGCGTCTGCTTAGTTCCTCCATGATCCCGGGGTTCCCCTCAAGTATAGGCAGGAGATCCGCCTTTTCGATCTCAACCACCTCAAGGTCGGTCTCAGCCACCACACTGGCACTCCGTGGTTCACCGGTGAGAAGGGATTTTTCACCAAAAAAATCCCCCGCCACGAGACGTCCAACCCTGATCTCACTGCCGTTATCGCTTGTCTTTATATGAACGCTCGCCTCACCCTCAAGGATGAGAAATAGGGAACTTCCGGTCTCGCCCTGCTTGACAACACGTTCCCCCTTTCCAAAAAACCAGTGGCGTCCTGAAGAGGCAAGGGTCTCGATGCACCTATCATCAAGAGGCTCAAAAACGCTTACACGGCGGAGAAAACCCTCGACCCTCTTCCGATTCGCCTCTTCAATCAGCTCTCTTCTTTCCCTCACCTCATGTATAAAGACATCGCGTATGGGGAAGGGAATCCTTATGCCCTTTCTTCTAAAGTTATACCAGATGCGCGTCATCACCTCGTCTTGAATGTCCCTGTATACGGAGTGGTTCTCTATAAAGAATTTCAACTCGTATGTAATGGCAAAATCCCCGAACTCGATTAGACGCGAGATCGGCCTAGGTGTAGCTAAAACACCCCGTGACTCCAGGGCACACTCAATCAGTGTATCTTTGATAAGTGTAGGGGGTGCCCCGTACTCGATCCCTATATGAAGGAGAAGAGCATGAAGCCTAGTGGGTCTATAGAAGTTAACGATTTGGTCTTTTGAAATTATACTATTGGGAATGACTAGATAGGTCTGATCGAGGGTCTGAAGCGTTGTGGCACGCCAGTTTATATCCACTACCTCCCCCTCTTTATTCCCGATCATAACCCAATCCCCTACCTGAAATGGCGGCTCTATGCTGAGCGTAATACCGGCAATTAGACCGCTTAGGAAGTCCTGAAGGGCGAATACGAGTATCGCGGCCGTCACACTTGAGGCAACCAGAAGCCCAGAAAGCTGCAAATTAAAGATAAAGCGAGCGATAAGCAAGATAGCGGCTATTAGAACGAGAACAGTAACAACGCTTCTCAGAAGCCCGGGGACCTGTCTTTTATGCCGCTTAAATAGGTAGAAATCCCAGAAAAAGATGGAGAGAACCTTTATCCCAAACCATACGGCTAGGAAAGCGACTATAGCATCGTACCATCTGAGAAACGGGGACAGGTTCCAGTCTCTAAGCAGACCGTACTTGTGATTCAGGGTAAGCCAAACACCCGAAGAAACGAGGAGAGCAAACAGGTTATAGAATACGGTCAGTTTTATCCCAAACCGACTCCTCAGGAGCCAACCGAACCCCAAGAGAAGAAAAAGTATAAATAAACCGATAAGGGACGTGATTAAGAGGGGTGACTGCCAGAGCCATTCAATCATAAGATCCGATCTTTATTTATTTTAACGCCCTATTAAACCTCTTTTCTCTTAACCCGACAGCAGAGGCATCCGCTCTTTCCGGGGATAGGTTCTTTTCAACCCTTTTTATTCTCTCTGCCGTTGCGGGGTGGGTTTTCATTATCCCCCCACCGGATCCCTGCCCCTCACCTGACAGGCGTTTTAGAAAGCCCCCCAATGCCGAAGGATCGTATCCCGCCCTTTCAAGATAGAGTAGGGCGTCTTCATCTGCACTGTATTCCTGGGATCTGCTGTAACCGTTAACAACCAGGGTTTTAAACACATCGTCAATGGACCCCTCAAAGACGCTTACCAGTTGGGACAGTTGGGCAGGGGTATACCTCTGGGCGGCCTGGGTTCCAATTAGAGTCGCAACCTC
This sequence comes from uncultured Spirochaetia bacterium, assembly GCA_964636885.1. GTDB lineage: Bacteria > Desulfobacterota_D > UBA1144 > Nemesobacterales > CSP1-2 > CAZWVA01. The sequence continues at coordinate 30 of CAZWVA010000065.1, read as the reverse complement.
ACTCAAGCGCGCCTTTTGAATGGCGGAAAT
>CAZWVA010000064.1:0-14726 GCA_964636885.1 uncultured Spirochaetia bacterium | reverse complement strand
GGTCGAATAGGCATCGAAAAGAATCGCTTGAACCTGGTATGCCTCAACCTCTCTTGGGTCTATGCCCTCCCTCACCCGAATCGCCTTTATTACCTTTCCATTAAGACAACTGCAAAAGAGTGGAGATTCGTCTCCGTGGAGTTGAATCGTATCGAATCCCACTTCTTCCTTTATCCCTTTAATCTCATCGAGTCCCTGGTTTACAAAGACTCCAACCGTTATAACGAATGGGGGGAGTTTGGAGACGATCTCGCTTGCCTTTTCTGGTCTAATGTACCTCTTGCTTTCCCTGTAGAATACGAATCCAACGGCGTCCGCTCCCAGATCGGCGGCTAAAAGGGCATCCTCTGTGCTCGTGATTCCGCAGATTTTTATCTTGGTCATTACGAGGTTTCTATTATAAAGGCTTGATACAAAGCAAAAAAGCCTACATAGAATTTAACCGATTTATCATGCGTATAAAAGCCCTCTTCTCGCTGCCCGTGACGATTAAAGATATCATACCATCTTGGAAAAACGCAAGGGAGGGATCCAAAAACGTATGGGAGGGTTCTTACGTGTAGCACCTCTTACAAAAAGGTGGTAGATTGTATGATCTATGATGCATGTACTAACGCCAAACGGATTCCGAAGGGAAGAGGAATCAATATCTCCAAGCTAAAGTGGTGTGCTCTCCCTTTTTAAGAGGGATGGCGATTTGCCGAGATTATCGGATGGTTAGATGGATAAAGCAATGGGTGTAACGAGAAGGCTCTTCCTTAACGCCTCATGGCTCTTCGGAGGGAAGACCGCCTCCGGAATCCTCGCCGCTATACAGACCGTTGTGGTGGCCAGGATGTTAGGTGTAACGGACTATGGGCTTCTCGCCCTCGTGGTCGCTTATGTTGATATACTAAACCAGTTCTTTGATTTCAGGGTTTGGGAAACGGCAACTAAGTATATAGGTACGTTTTGGGTGGTTGGGGAAAAGGACAAAGCCCGCTCTATGATTAAACTCTCCTACATCATAGATATTTCGAGTGGGGTTCTGGCCTTTCTTATAACCGTCGTTACGGCGGGTATTGCAAGCAGGTATCTCATCCATTCCTATGAGGCCTATCCCCTTATCTGCATATACGCCCTTAGCCTTCTAATCGACACCGCAAATTCGACATCGGATGCCATACTCAGGGTGTTTGACAGGTTTAAATGGATAGCCTTTATAGCTTCCCTAAGCGGTTTTATCAAGCTTGCCCTCGTCTCGACTACCCTTTACCTGGGTATGGGGATAAAAGGGGTATTGTTCTCCTATATCGCAGCCAGCTTTCTGGGGTTCTCCATAAGGCTCTGGGCCGTATCAACGACCCTCAGGGAAAACAGGATCGAGAGGTGGAGGAATGCGGATCTCGGGCTGATTAAAGACCAGTGGAAGGGGATAGCATGGTTTTTAGGCAATACGAGTCTTACAGCGACTATAAAAATGGCTAGCGATAACTACCTTGGGGTACTTCTACTCGGACATTTTTCCGGAAAGGAGGCGGCGGCCTACTACAAGGTTGCAAAGTCCTCCCTAAGGATAGTGACACGCATCGTGGACCCTCTTAGGGAGGCCATATACCCGGAGCTCGTAAAGATGTTCAGCACGGGTGCGATGGGCGATTTTAAAAGGCTTCTAAAATCGACGACAAAAAACCTGAGTAAGGTTGTAGTTCCAATGGTTGTCTTCTTTCTTGTTTTTTCGGATCCCTTAATAGAGTTCGTCTTCGGGGAGAGGTACCTTCCCTCCTCGAATGCCCTGAGGATCATAACCTTGGCTGCCCTCATATCCCAGGTGACCTTCTGGACCGGTCCCGCCCTGCTCGCATTTGGGAAGGTCGGACTAAAGAACGTGATCTCTATAATATGCACGGCCGTGTATGTTGGATGCCTGTTTTTGCTCATACCTAGGTATTCATATCTGGGGGCGGCATTCGCATTCTTGGTGTACTATATAGTGAGTCTTATTTTTTCGGTCTGGGTTATGACGAGCCTCCTTAGGAGAAGGAAAGAGAGGCTAAAGGTTCAGTCCACGTATTAATCGTATTGGATCTCTCCGGTGGGTTAGTTACGGATAGGGATCATGGGCGCATGTAAAGAGCCACAACCCTATCGCCTTTACGCAGGCTCTCTTTCGCCTTGTGAAAACCGGTAGCCGATAACATGGATTCCCCCTCTTTCATGTCCCCCATTTCGCAGTGCCACTCTATGACGAGGCCCTCTACATTGGATAGCGCTTCGCTGTAGGTTTCGAGCATCATAAACTCCGCCCCTTCTATATCCACCTTCAGTAGACACGGCCTTTCCTTTAAAAACCCGGCTATATCTATGAATGGAAGTCTCATCCTCGCCATCTTTTCTCTTATATCATCCCTTTTGGAAAGGCCCGAACTCGACGGTTTCCGCTTTGACTCATAAAAATCCGAATCCCCATCCTTTAAACCGACCAGCCCGTTTATCAGCCGATAAGAACCCTCGGGGAGGTTTCTCCTCACATTGCGCTCAAGCTGGCCGAAGTTATAGGGAGAGGGTTCGATTAGGGTGTAAGACACGTTGTCCCAGGGAAGGACGCCGATTCTGCGGAGATGCTCGATTAGGAGAGAGAATAGCCCTATACACGCACCGCAGTCTAGAACGGATATAGAGGGTACCCTTAGGGAAATGAGCTCCGGGATAAAGGACATGTATTCAGGGGATGTGAATACGCGCCAGAATTCTCTAGAGTCGTGTTTGTTTCTTAGCTCTATTAGCATACCGGATCGAAGGAAGAGGGTTTGGGGTATAAGTTCTATTATCCTGGTAGACAGCGGGCGCTTAGGCATAACCATAACTCCTGGGTTTTTCCATGCCGGGTGCTTTCTCGGAATACAAATCATTATAATAACAGAAGTTATCACGGATATAAAAGGCTGGTGTGTTGATTGAGACCGGGGCGTGGTAGATCTGTAAAGGCTACGTTTCCGTTTTAGACCTCAAAGCGGGTGGCGAAATTGACATGGGACTGGGTGGATGTATTATGTTTAATCTAATAGGTTGTGTCGAAACCCGTCCGAGGTTTTGAGATCCATAGAGCATTCCCTTACCATGTGGGGAACCGATATAAAATGGAAGCACTCAAAATGAAAATCCCCATTAGGGTTCTTTTTATAAACCATTCTGTAAGGGATGGTGGTGCGGGGAGAAGCCTCTTCTATATGCTGAAACACATTGATAAGACAAGGGTTATCCCATTTGTCCTTGTTCCGAGGGAGGATGTTTTTACCGAATTGCTTAAGAAAGAAGGGCTCGGTGATAGGATCATAGTCGAAAGGCGGTTCCCCGAGAAGATGTACGTGTCCAGATTTAAGTCCGATGGGTTCCGTTTAGGAGACGGGCGAATCGGACGGATCGTATCTTCCAGGGTCCTGAGGTTAGCGTCTGTGGTTTTAAACGCATTCCATGTCGTGTGGTTTGTCCTGGGTTCTCCATCCTTGATAAGGGAGAGGAAAATAGACCTTATATACTGCAATGGGACCCCGGCAAAGATAGCGGGAACCGTGATAGGCATATTAACCCGGCGCCCTGTTATTTGGCACGTAAGGAGTATCCAACGTCCCGGATCGTTTAGGTACTATCTACTCAGGTTCCTTTCGCTTTTCCCTACAGTAAGGGGGATAGTGTGTGTTTCCAATGCAACCGCCGAGCAGTTTAGTCATGTATCTGAGAAGACACGCGTCGTCTATAACGGCGTCGATTTTGATGAGTTCGATCCGGAGGGTATAAAAGGGGTATTAAGGGACGAGTACGGTATCCCGGAGGGTGTGATAATAGTGGGGAGCGTGGGTAGGCTCATCCCCAAAAAGGGTTATGAGGACATGGTAAGGGTCGCCTCGAATATAAGGGATAGGGTCGGGGAAGAGGGGATAAAAGGGATAAGGTTCGTGGTGATTGGAGATACTCCCGATTATTTTATCCAGAGGGAGGGCTTTAATTATACGGATTATCTAAAGGGCCTTGTGAGGGAATCCGGCCTGGAGGATGTCTTCATCTTTACGGGATATAGGAGGGACATAAGACCTTACATAAGGGACTTCGATATCTTCGTTATACCGTCTAATTATTCCGATCCGTTTCCGAGGGCCGTGATTGAGGCCATGTCTTTTGCACTTCCCGTTGTTGGCTATGGGGTGGGAGGGATCGTTGAGGCTGTAGAACACGGGGTAACGGGGCTTCTCTGTGAACCCGAAGACGTTAAGCGGTTATCCGATTCCGTGTTTAGTCTTATTTTAGACGGGTCCCTTCGGGCCTCTATGGGGATTGCCGGAAGGGAAAGAGCAAAGAGGTTATTTTGCGTGAGGTCTAGAACGAAGGAGATAGAAGAGAGGGTATTTGGATCCGTGTAGAAACGTCCCTTCTTTTATTTGCGATATTAGATATTAGATGGATACGATTTTTGGAACCTTCGACAGCGGAGAGATACGGATAGAGGGGCAAACCGTTTCGGATGAAAACGGGAGGCTCCACGTCGCGTACGAGGGTGAGATTCATAACTCGGGTGAGGTGAGTGAAGAGATCGGCTATGAATTTAAGGGTAAAACCGATCTCGAGCTCATAATACATGCCTACAGGAGGTGGGGAGAGGACTTTATTAGGAGGCTAAACGGGGCTTTTTCTCTATGCATATACGATGTGGAACGTGGGGTTCTATTACTGTCGAGGGATCAGGTGGGAAGAAAGCCACTTTACTATTCCAATTACAATGGGAGATTTGCTTTTTCTTCCCATATTAAGCCCATACTGGAACTCTCTTGGTTCTCCAGGGAGATAGACCTACGGGCCTTAAACTTCTATACGGCTTATCGGTATATTCCAGAGGCTCTCTCGATATTCAAACACATAGAGAAGCTTCCCGCTGGTTGTATTCTTCGTTTTAACCTTAGGTCAAAGGAGATCAAGATATGGAGATACTGGGACGTACCAAGAGTTGAATCGAAGGCGGTAGACGAAGATGAGGTACTGGAGAAACTAGAAGGTATAGTCAGAAGCGCAATAACCATAAGAATGAGGGGAAAGGATTCTCTCGGAACGTTTCTAAGCGGCGGACTCGATTCGAGCCTCATTGTGGCCCTTATGAGTGGGCTCTCATCAAGGCCTATAAAGACATTTAGCGTAGGCTACGACGATGCCGATTACAATGAGATTCCATTTTCTAGGGCAATATCGGACTATTTTGGAACGGACCATAGTGAATTTGTTATTAAGCCCGATATGGACGCCTTCATAGATGCCGCTTCCCTCTTTGACGAACCACTTGCCGATCCTTCCATAATCCCTACCTTCTTCGCCGTAAAACTCGCAAAGGGACATGTGGATGCCGTTATTTCTGGAGACGGTGCGGATGGACTCTTTTTGGGGTTTAAAACCCATTACCTATCGGCGAGATACGGGAGGATTAAAAGGCTCATGGTTCCCCCTATCAACTGGATTTTTGACACGGTAGCAGGGGTCGTGCCCGAGGAGGCCAGATGGCGTATCTTTCTGGAGGACATAACCCCTGAGGAGTTCTTCTTGAGGAGAAACACGGTCTTCGGTGCAAATCTGAGGAAGAGGTTGTTTAAGGATTGGGTCCTAGAAGGGATCAAAGACTCGTTTTACCAGCCTGAGATCTATGGGGCTTCGATTATGGACTCCTACAGCGGTAGCATCTGCGGGAAAATGGGTTTCTTTACCTTTAGATCCGATGCCGACGATATCCTCTTTAAAATAGACAGGATAAGTAGGGGTTTCTCGCTTAAGGTAAGGACCCCTTTCTTAGATACCAGGCTTGTAGAATTTGCTCTCGGCGAGGTTCCGGGGAGGATGAAGATAAAGGATGGGGTAAGAAAATACATATTAAAGAGATTAGCAAAGAAATTCCTCCCTCCGGGGTTCCCTCTTGAGAGGAAGCGGGGTTTTAATCCGCCGTTATCCAGTTGGCTTGGCAAGGAATGGTGGAATCGTGCGAGAGACATACTCATGGATGGGGAGGAGACCTTTTTTCGGAAGAGTTACCTAGAAGGGCTGCTGAAAAGACATAGAAACCCCATGTTTGATGAGGGGAGGAGGATATTCTGCCTCCTCGTTTTCAAGGTTTGGGAGGAGGGATATTTAAATGGGAAGAGGCTATAGTGGTTAATATGGATTCAGTCTGGATTCTCGCTGATCAGGCTTAGGTACTCGTCTATCATCCTCTCTTCTGTAAACATACTCTCTATTCTCTGCCTTCCCAGAATGCCAAAGGAGCGTGCCTTTGATTCATCCTTAAGCAGGTCTAGGATGTAATTGGCGATCTTATCCGTGTCCTCTCCGTCTACTACGTATCCGGTTCTTCCATGCTCTACGACCTCTTTTCCCCCACCTGGTATTCCTGTAATGATCGGTTTTCCACGTGATGCCGCTTCGAGTATTACATTTGGTAATCCCTCCGTGTTTTCCCTTCCCTCTATGGTTCTATTGGGCATTACGAATATATCGGAGAGATCATAGAAATCCATGATCCTCCCATGTGGAACCGGACCGGCAAAAACCACCTTGGATTCTACCCCTTCCCTATAGGTCAGTTCTCTAAGCTTCTTCTCATAACTCCCTTCTCCCACAATAAGGTATTTGAACCTATCGTATCCCCTTAGAATCCTCGGCAAAACCCTTATAACCGTGTCTTGCCCCTTTCCCTGGACGAGCCTGGCCACTGTTAAGATCACCTTTTCATCGTCCCTGATGCCTAGATCGATTCTTATCTTTTTCAAGGCGTCGGCGTCCGGTTTTAGGGAAAGCATCTCCGGATTAACCCCGTTGTATATGACCCGTATCTTTTCCCTTGGTATTCCGGCCTTCACCATTAGTTCTCTGGTTGAATTACTCGGGCTTACGATCCTATCTGCCCGCATGTAGAGTCTTCTCATGGGAAGACCAAAGAGCTTTCTGTCTATTCTTCTTCCAAGAAGGCATTTGGTGGCCTCATAGCCTGCTACCCTCACAACCACTTTGAAAGGAAGGTTTGCTAAAAGCCCACCTGCCGTATGGGCCTCTCTTGTGACGAAGAGGATGGCATCTGGGTTAACCTGTAAGATCGCCTTACGGAGTGAGAAAAAACCCTTCACCTCTTTTACCGGGGATGGGATCCCGTGGTTTCTCGCGAGCCTCCCCATCCTTATAACCATGAAGCTAAGGCCCATATCGAGTTCCCAATCTTTTGGTGAGTATCCGGGGGCGAGGACCGTAACATCCAGTCCTCTCTCTCTAATCCCTTTTGCGAGTTTATAGCTTGTTGTGGCAAGCCCTCCCAAAAACGGAGGGAACTCATGGGTGTATAAAAGGACTCTCATCTACTATAGAACGCTACCGTCTTATCTTCTGGTTTTTTGGATTTTAATCGGTTTTTAGGCTTTTATTCTATACCCTCCGTATATATTACACTATACTTCCTTTTATAGTATAATTGGGTTGTTAAGCCGATACGAGAGGTTTCCGGTTTATGACGACGATAAAAAACTGGAGGCGAAGATGAGAGATCTGCAATCTGAACTACTCGCATGTCTCTGCACTGGCTTGGGAGAGGGACATACGAATATCGATAAGCTCACAAAGCAGATAATCAGTCTAAATCCTGATAGGGATTATAACCGAACGAAGATCGAGATTGCAGAAGCCCTTAAAGAACTTAAGGAGACCGGTCAAATCCAGATCGTTACGATGGGCTGGGAGATAGGGCAGGAGTTCTTCTATATCTGTACGAATAGGCTGTAATTGAATCTGTTTGTTTATAGTGTCTCTTTTGTCAAACTATTAAGGATGGGGTGAAATCTCTATTTGAGACTCAAAAAGGAGGGCGAAGGGAGTGGGAAAAGCAAAGAAGACCACAAAGATGCAAACCAGGGGGGGATTGAAGGCAAGAAAAAGCCCGGTAAAGCCAAGGTCAAAGACGATGGCTAAACCGAAACCACAAGGCCAACCAAGAACCAAAGAGGCAAGGGGTACGGTTTCTCTAAAGACCCTTGCCGCCGAAATAGAGAGGATCTCTTCAAAGCTCGACAGTATAGAGAAAGACGTCCAGAAACTCAAAGGGGTTGCCTATCCGATTGGCTAAACTGTGGTAGTGGAATCGCTTCTTTGACTCAATCGGTATCTCAGGTGAGGATAGGTGTGGGTCTTTGAGATACGAGGGATGGGGTAAAATAGACGATGCGAATAACCCTGGCCTTCTTTTCTCTTAAATAAAGACCATGTGGGATCGATTGCGGACACTCGATTATATAAGAATAGTTGGACTCTCGGAGATTGATCGTACGTCTTCTGGCGTCTTTGATGTGACGTTCGATATCGTGTATTCGGAGGGACCCAACTTCAGGAACCCGAGAAGTGGGATTCTTACCATAAGGCTATCCGAGTTTATTGATATAGAAGGAGTCAGTAGTGTTGAGAGGATAGCCTCCCGTCTTATAGGCCAGGTTTTGATGAGAGGCAAAGATAAAGACGGTTCGATTAGGATTTTTCATCTTTTCGGAATGTCCCTCAATGATTGGTTAATTGAATGCTCAAAGATCGGTTAGAGTGCTGACTATAGTACGAAAGATAACCAGAAGCAGTCTCATAAATCCCTCCTAGACAATCTTGCCCTCCGCACTTTCCATATCGATTGAATTGGTGTATAATCTCACGGATTTTTGTTCGCTCTTTGAAAATAGTTTTGAGGTATGAGGAAGGGGCTTAGCTTTTCGATTTGCTCTTGGGGTTGAGGTACTGGTTTTATTCCCGCAATCAACTTCCGGAGGAGGAATTGTCCATGACTCCAAAACGTTCTCTTCTTCTGATATTTTTACTTTTTCTTCCTAATACCGTCTATGCCGTTACGAAGTACGTTGTTAAGAAGGGGGATAGCTTACAAAAGCTCTCAAATAGGTTTAGGGTCCCAGTTGATGCCTTAAAGAGGGCAAATGGCTTGGGCAGTGATGGGTTAGATATCGGTGATACCCTTCTGATTCCTGATTCTAGTACTAATAATGCGGTATCGGTTAATAGAGGGGATTATGTGGTTGTTAAAGGCGATACGTTAGATGGAATCAGCAAGAGGTTCGGGGTTTCCGTTGGGGATATAAAGAATGCGAATGGGTTAGGGAGCAATAGGCTCCAGATAGGCCAGAGGCTTATTATACCTTCTCAGTCTAGATCTGGTGGTGAGGTAAGAAAAGAGAAAGCCGCTCCTGCCAGAGCGGAAGAGAAGAAGCCGTTTGAGACGTCGAGTAGCCCGAACTCGGTTTCGATAGAATACACCGTGAGGAATGGGGATACACTCGGCGAGATAGCCAATAGCTTTGATGTACCCATAAGCGAGTTAAAGAGGGTAAACGGACTTACCGGTGATAGGTTGAGTATGGGTAAGGTTCTAATAATACCCGCATCGAGGAGTAAGGAGGCGGTACAAAGGGCCTCTTCAGAACCGGTTCTTACGGACAGGAGGTACGTTGTTAAAAAGGGGGATACACTACATGAGTTATCAAAGAGGTTTGGGGTTTCTGTAGAATCTATAAAGAAAGCAAATGGGCTTAGTGGTGATAGTCTGAATATCGGTGATACCCTTTTTATTCCGGATTTAGGGAAAGGGGATGCGAAAATATCGGTTAATGCTGAGGGGTATAAAGGTAAAAGCGTTTCCACACGTCAATTGGAATACTATGTTCTTAAGGGTGATACATTAGATGGGATCGGCAAGAGGTTCGGGGTTTCCGTTGGGGATATAAAGAATGCGAATGGGTTAGGGAGCAATAGGCTCCAGATAGGGCAGAGGCTTATTATACCTTCTCCGTCTAAATCTAAAGACATCGGGGTGGATGTGAAAGAGGCTCCTCTTGCCGGAACAGAGAAGAATCCGTTTGAGGCATCCGGTAACCCGGATCCGGTTTCAATAAAGTATCGGGTAAGCAAGGGTGATACTCTGGAAGAGATAGCAAATAATTTTGGTGTCTCTCTCGGTGAGTTAAAGAAGGTAAACGGGCTTACCGGTGATAGGTTGAGTATAGGTAAGGTTCTAATAATACCCGCATCGAGGAGTAAGGAGGCGGTACAAAGGGCCTCTTCAGAACCGGTTCTTACGGACAGGAGGTACGTTGTTAAAAAGGGGGATACACTACAGGGCCTGGCAAAGGAATTCGGGGTTTCCGTTAAATCTATAAAGAAGGCAAATGGACTGAAAAACAGCAGATTGAATATAGGAGACCTTCTCTTAATCCCTAATTCCAAGAAGTTGAAAGAGGATAAGTCTCTTTATAAGGGGCAGTACGTTGTCGCTCAGGGTGATACATTAAACGAGATAGGCGATAGGTTCGGGATCTCAATTGAGGATCTAAAGAGGGCAAACGGTATTGACGGAAACACCATAAGGGCCGGACAGGTACTAACTATCCCCGGCCAGGACCAGTACAAATCCAAGGATAAGACCGACTTGGAAAAGCCCCGTTCGGTGACCTATGATAATAGCCACTATAATGGGAACAGGGGCTATGATTACGTCTCTAGAAACAGCATTATCAGCGTGGCAAAGAGGTTTCTAGGGGCTCCTTATAAATTTGGGGGTAACTCTCCAATCAGGGGCCTTGACTGCTCGGCATTCGTGAACAAGGTGTTTGGTTTCTTTGATGTTGATCTTCCTAGGACCGCTCGCGATATATACAAGATTGGCCAGGACGTGAGTAAAGACGAGCTTGCCACGGGGGATCTAGTGTTTTTTAGAACATATGCAAGCTATCCCTCTCATGTGGGGATATATATTGGGGATGACGAGTTTATACACGCTTCCTCGAAAGCCAAGAAGGTGACGATCGACAGCATGAATCTTCCCTACTACAGGAGAAGATACATAGGGGCTAAGAGGATCGAGGTTAGCGGTTTATTCTACGACGAGATGTCTAAAGACTATAAGGGCTTTGAAAGACAATAGGTCTCCTTTCTAATCGACGGCATGTGGCGGTGCCCCTCTATGCCTGTTTATCCAATAGGGATTTGAAATATTAGAGACCCCTGTATATATTATTGAAAAGAAGAGTCATGTTAGAGCACATTAACGGATTTAGGGATTTCCTCGTTTCTGAGAGGAATTACTCCGAACATACGGTAAGGGCTTATATCACTTGTCTTAGGGAATTTAAACTCTTTCTTGAGAAGAGATTGGCCCCGGAAGGCCGCCAAGGGGTCGATGTTTCCGGTGTGGATGAGATGGATATAAGGGCCTATGTTGCCTGGCTCTATAAGAGGAATTCGAAGGCGTCGATATCCCGAAAGCTCGCCTCGATTAGAACCTTTTTCGAGTTTCTGATAAGAGAGGGCATCACCCCGAATAACCCTGCCAAGCTCGTTCCTACTCCAAAGGGCGAAAAGAGGCTTCCCGCTTTCTTAACCGTAGACGAGGTCTTTAAACTGGTTGATACCCCTGAAACGAATGGTGTTTTGGGTTTCAGGGATAGAGCGATTCTTGAGCTCTTCTACTCGAGTGGACTCAGGGTAAGCGAGCTTGTGGGTATAGAGTTGGATGATCTCGATCTGACCGGTTCTCTTGTTAAGGTTCTCGGTAAAGGGAATCGGGAAAGGATCGTTCCCCTTGGCTCTAGGGCGGTGGATGCGATTAGAAGGTATATGGAAAAAAGGGGAGAGCTCAAACCGAAAGGGGATTTCCTGTTTTTAAACTCCCGTGGCGGCAGACTCACGGTAAGGAGCGTGGCGAATATAGTGAAGAAATACGCTGCCATTTCCGGGATTCCAAAGAACGTGAGCCCCCATGTCCTCAGGCATACCTTTGCGACCCATCTTCTTGGAGGCGGTGCGGACCTGCGTGCGATTCAGGAGATGCTTGGGCATAAGAGTCTCTCTACGACTCAGCGCTACACACACACGTCAATTGAAAAGATCATGGAGGTTTATGACAGGACACATCCAAGGGCGTAACGGATATGGAACCATTTCACGGAACGACTATAGTTTGTGTTAGAAAGAACGGTCAGGTTGCAATGGGCGGTGACGGTCAGGTAACACTCGGACAGACCGCTATAAAACATACGGCCAGGAAGGTAAGAAGGATCTATAACGATAAGGTGATCGCGGGCTTCTCAGGGGCTACGGCGGATGCGATTGCCCTTTTTGACAAGTTTGAAGCGAAGCTTGAGGAGTATAGGGGGAACCTGAGGAGGGCCGCCGTTGAACTGGCAAGGGACTGGAGAACCGATAGGATGCTAAGGAGGCTTGAGGCGCTACTCGCTATTGCTGACAAGGAAAGCATGTTTCTCATTTCTGGAAGCGGTGACGTTCTTGAGCCGGATGATAACGTAATAGCCATTGGCTCTGGTGGTCCCTACGCCCAGGCCGCGGCGAGGGCGCTTTTGAGGCACTCCAAGTTAAACGCCCGTGAGATAGTGGAGGAATCCCTTAGGATAGCGGCCGAGATCTGTATTTACACAAACGATAGAATCATGATAGAGGTTTTATAGGTTAATGAGTAGAGAAACGTTTTTTACCCCGCGAGAGATCGTATCCGAACTCGATAAATACATAGTAGGTCAGAATAAGGCAAAGAGGGCCGTTTCAATCGCGCTGAGGAACCGTTGGAGACGTCAGCGCGTATCCCCCGAACTCAGGGATGAGATAGCGCCTAAGAATATACTCATGATCGGTCCAACTGGGGTTGGAAAAACCGAGATCGCAAGGAGGTTGGCAAAACTCGCCCAGGCTCCTTTCCTCAAGGTTGAGGCTTCAAAATTCACGGAGGTTGGATACGTGGGAAGGGACGTTGAATCCATGATAAGGGACCTCACGGACATAGCGATAAAGATGGTAACCGATGAGGAGAAGCAAAGCGTACTTGTAAAGGCCGAGGACCTTGCCGAGGAAAGGATACTCGATCTCCTATATCCAAAGAATAAGGCCGCCGAAGCCGAGTCATCAAGCGAGACGAGGGAAAAGCTGAGAAAGCTCCTACAAGAGGGAAAGCTCGATGAGAGATACGTGGATATCGAAGTGGTCTCAAGGAACTTCCCTATACAGGTATTTACCCCTTCCGGCCTGGAGGAGATGGACGTTAACATCTCGGACATGCTTGGGAACCTCTTCCCCAAGCGCACGAAGAAAAGGAAGGTGAAGGTTCCCGAGGCGATGAAGATCCTGATTCAAGAAGAGGCGGAAAAGCTCATAGATATGGATAAGGTGGTTAAACTAGCGATCGAGAGGGTAGAGCAGGCAGGAATCATTTTTATAGACGAGATAGACAAGATAGCGGGGCGGGAGAGCACCGCTGGTCCGGATGTTTCTAGAGAGGGTGTTCAGAGGGATTTACTCCCGATAATAGAGGGGTGCACGGTAAACACAAAGCACGGGATGGTGAGAACCGATCATATACTCTTTATAGGTGCCGGAGCCTTCCACGTCTCAAAACCCTCTGACCTTATTCCTGAACTCCAGGGGAGGTTCCCTATAAGGGTGGAGCTTGATCCGCTTACGAAAGAGGACTTTATCAGGATCCTCACGGAACCGAAGAACGCGCTTATCAGACAATACAAGGAGCTTCTTAAAACCGAGAATATAGAGCTCGTGTTTAAAGAGGACTCTATATCCGAGATCGCTGAGATCGCCGCACAGGTAAACGATTCAACCGAAAATATAGGGGCAAGAAGGCTTCACACAATCATGGAGAAGATACTAGAAGACGTTTCCTTTAACGCTCCGGATATGGCAAGGCAAAGGGTCGTTATAGACGCGAAATACGTAAGGGAGAAGATAGAGGATATCGTAAAGGATAGGGACCTAAGCCGATACATCCTATAGGATGAGCTAGAGTAAGCCCTTTAAAGGGTGAGATGGGCTAAAACTCGCTCTGCCAGATCGCCTTACCGATAAAAAACGGCCCTAGATTCTCCAAGTACATTGAGGTCTGCCTGGTCTTTCTCATGGACTGAACCACGCTCGATAGAGGATACAGCTCCCTTCCCAGAAGACCTATAACAAAATCGTTGTCGTTTTTATCCAAACCGTGACAGGCAAGGCGTATGTCCCTTGCATATCCGGCTCTCCCGTATTTGAAGCCGACTTTTCCGTGTTCCCCTAATACCGCCCTCTGTTCATCCTCGGGTAGGTTTTCAAATGACTTAACCCTTTGAAGTGGATACCAGATCGCCCATGGCCAGTCTCTATCGAGTATTCTCCTCCGGGGCTCATTTATGAGCGCCTCTTCCAGATCGTGCTCATAGCCGAAGGAGTAGGTTCGACCGAGCATCGTGAACTCCGACTTCGGTATTAGTTCGGTGAAAGGGGGCTGGTTTAAAACGTTTCTGAGTTGGCTAACGAAGAAATCCGGGTTTTCGTTCATCGTGATTAACCCCACACCATAGGGGTCGTTAATATCCAGGTATAAGGCTCCGTCAACACCGCTCTCCTCAAGCCTTTCTATAAGGGGTTTGGTATCCCGGCATCTTCCAAAAGCCAGGAATTGGATAAATAACCGCCGGTCTAATGATATGGGAGTCCCGTCTTTTTTCCTTCCCTTCTCGCTTATGTCAAGCTGAATATCGTCCTTGCTCACCGTCATTTTACTGATTTCCCTCCGGTGGAATATAAAAGATTATACCGTAATTTATCGTCTTACAAGTTGGATAGGGTCTTTCCTTGCACGAACAAGTAGTGGACTAAGCGGCAAGTTTAGAGTCCCAATACCGGTT
>CAZWVA010000063.1:8373-14738 GCA_964636885.1 uncultured Spirochaetia bacterium | reverse complement strand
GTTGCGAACTTTGTAAGAAATATCCCCTCCTCCATCGCACTATCCCCGCCGCCCACGACGACCACCTCTTTGTCCTTGAAGAAGAAGCCATCACACGTGGCACAGGTAGAAACCCCGTAACCTAAGAGTTTCCTCTCGGATTCTATTCCAAGGAGCTTTGAGGAGGCTCCGGATGCTATTATCAGCGTCTCGGCCTCTAATGCCATTTCACCAGCAACGATCTTGAAAGGCCTTCTAGAGAGGTCTACTGAGGTCACCTCGGCCAGTATGCACCTTGCCCCGAATCTCTCGGCCTGCCTTCTCATCGCGTCCATCAACTCCGGCCCCATGATTCCGTCTGGAAAACCGGGGAAGTTCTCAACTGCGGTTGTGAGTGTGAGTTGACCGCCTGCCTGTACTCCCTCAAAGACAATCGGCTCCAGATTTGCCCTTGCCGCATAGAGGGCCGCCGTAAGTCCGGCAGGACCAGACCCGATTATAACGACTTTGTGTCTTTCTTTCAGATCTCCGGATTTATTAACCATCTCCAATCCTTTCTCTCAAGGTTTTTATTTATATTACATCAGAAAAAGGATTTTCCAATTAAACACGTGACCATCTCGATATTAACCGTATGCCTTACAAATCGGAAATTTTAGTTATAATTCTTTTCGGGATTGACACCATGAAAAAGACACCGCTTTACGATATTCACTCTGAGAGGGGAGCCGTTTTCGATGATTTCTCGGGGTGGCTTATGCCGAGGGACTACGGCAACCGAGTGGAGGAATGCCTTGCCGTGAGGTATGGCGTAGGGATAGTTGACCTATCACACAGGGGCAAGTTGCGGCTTAGCGGGAAGGAGCATATAAGATTCCTTCACGGGATGCTCACAAACGACATAAATAGGCTTGAGGTTGGAAAGGGGTTGTATGCGACCCTTCTTACACCAAAGGGAAGGATGCTCTCCGACATGAGGGTCTATCGTGAAAGCGAATCCGTTCTACTCGATCTAGAGCCGGGTCTTAATGAGAGGGTAGGAGAGCTTTTAATCAGGTTCAGACTCTCCTATAAGGCGGATATCGAGGATGTAACCGAAGGCCTTGCCCTCCTCTTCATTCATGGCCCGAATTCGAGAGGGGTTCTTGAGAGGGCCTTTAACGAGAGTATCCTTCTGCCAAACGAATACGACTTTTCCGTGGTAGAGGTAAACGGTTTCCGGGTGGTTGTTGCAAGGGTGAATCGAACGGGAGAAGAGGGATACGACGTTTTTGTTCCGTCTGACGGGGTTAAAACCGTGTGGAGATCGGTGATCGAGGGTGGGAAGGGGTTCCAAATAAGGCCCGTTGGACTGGATGCCATGGAGACGCTGAGGATAGAAGCCGGGATTCCAAGATACGGAGTCGATATGGATGAGGATACTATCCCGCTTGAGGCCGGGCTCTGGCATGCTGTGAGTTTTGAGAAGGGTTGCTACGTGGGACAGGAGGTGATTGCAAGGATTAGATGGAGGGGGCATGTAAACTGGCATCTCGTAGGATTTGAGATAGAAGGGGAAGGGTTACCCGAATCGGGTGATAGGGTATTCCACGGAGAACGGGAGATCGGGCACATTACGAGTAGCGCGTTATCTCCAACACTGAAAAGGGTAATAGCACTCGGGTACATAAGAAGGGAATTCATGGAGCCGGGAACGGGTGTCATTATAAAGACAAACGATAAGAGTCGATCGGCAGAGGTTGTGAGGATGCCTTTTATTAGGAGGGGTTTACCGGAAGCTTCTTGATTTTATTTCCCCCTGATTTATAGTATCCGCATAATTAGGAATGGGAGGATAGGAGAGCTCGCATTTTAGCGAAAAAGTAGTGATTTTAGTGTGTTATGGCTCTATGTTAGTGGGTTGTATTAAACCGGTAGGGGATTAAACGTAGAGGGCAGAAGAACCGTATTATTTGGATATACAAAATCGCATAACTTAAACTTATTGAGAGTTATGTAGGGAGGGGTAGAAAGATGATATTCAATTCGATTCTAGGATGGTTTTCAAATGATCTGGCAGTGGATTTAGGAACCGCAAACACCTTGGTATACGTAAAAGGAAAGGGCATTGTGGCAAACGAGCCATCGGTTGTGGCGGTGCAGGAGGATAACAAGGGGGCAAAGAGGATACTCGCAGTCGGAAAAGAGGCAAAGGACATGGTCGGACGTACGCCTGGGTCGATTAAGGCTATAAGGCCGTTAAAGGAGGGAGTGATAGCCGATTTCGATGTGGCTCAGAAGATGCTTGAGTACTTTATAAGACGTACACATAACAACAGAAAGAGCTTCGTAAGACCACGTATCATAATATCGGTGCCTATTGGGATCACGGAGGTGGAGAAGAGGGCTGTAAGGGAATCGGCCGAGGCGGCTGGCGCGAGAGAAGTTTATCTGATAGAGGAGACGATGGCGGCGGCACTTGGAGCCGGGATGCCTGTGACGGAGCCAACCGGAAACATGGTTGTTGACATTGGAGGAGGGACAACAGGGGTCGCGGTCATATCCCTTGCGGGAATAGTGGTAAGTAAATCGGTCAGGGTTGGCGGGGATAAGATGGATGAGTCTATACTCCAGTACGTGAAGAGAACGTATAACATGCTGGTAGGGGAAAGAACCGCTGAGGAGATTAAGATAAATCTCGGAAGGGTGGTGGCAAACGGAGATGTTGGGGTTATGAAGGTAAAGGGAAGGGATCTAAGGGCGGGTGTTCCAAAAACCATAGATATAACCTCTGAGGAGGTTAGGGAGGCCTTGAGCGAACCGGTGAGTCTGATTATAGACGCTATAAAACAAACACTCGAAAGAACGCCCCCTGAGCTCGCTGCCGATATAGTGGATAACGGGATAGTTTTAACCGGAGGAGGAGCGCTCCTGGGCGGACTGGATATGCTGATTAAGGAGGAGACGGGACTTCCGGTAAACGTGGCGGAGGATCCCTTAACATGCGTCGTGTTGGGGTCTGGCAAGGCCCTTGATGAGTTGGATCTCCTGAAAGAGGTGAGCTTATCTTAGAATCATGGGGTTCTTAAAGCGTCATCCGATCCTCATAAGCCTGGTTTTTTTCTTCTTTGCCATTCAGATCTTTCCATTGACCCTTGAGGGGAGGCGGGCGGAGGGACCGTTTTCCAGATCCATTCTCAATCTGGCCTACTACCCTCAAAAGCTCGTTTCTATTATAACGGCGGGGATCGTGGGGCTGTGGCAAGGCTACATTGACCTTGTGGGGATAAAGGAAGAGAACATGAGGCTAAAGGCCGAGATCAAAAGACTCCGTCAGGAGAAATTCCGGCTCTGGGAGGCGGAGATCCAAAACGAGAGACTAAAGAGGCTTCTCGAATTCAAGGAGGCGTCTCCATATCCGGTTATTACCGCCAGCGTGATTGCGGGAAGCCCATCTGGGCTGAGGTCCCAGGTCGTGATTATAGATAGGGGAAGCAGGGACGGAATCTCCGAGGGGATGCCCGTTACCACTTATGAGGGGATCGTGGGTAGGGTCTTCCTCGTAGGGGACAGGAGCGCTGAGGTGATTCTCATAACGGATGAGATAAGCGCAGTTGATGCCTACATACATAGAACAAGGGCAAGGGGGATCGTTAAGGGAACCGGGAGCGGGTGTGTGATGGAGTACATAGAGAAGAAATCCGATGTGAGTATAGGAGACAAGGTAATCTCATCGGGTAGGGACGGGTTCTTTCCAAAGGGCGTTGTCATAGGAACCGTGGTGGGGGTTGATATAAAAGGTGGGTTTACTAATGCCCGTGTATATCCGGATGTAGATTTGAACTCCCTTGAGGAGGTGCTTGTGGTTCTTAAATCCCCTGAAAATACGGTCTTAAATGAATAGGTTACTCTCCGTTGTTTTTCTAATCCTCCTATCTATCGTATTTATGATGCTCCAGACCACTCTTTTCTCTCCAAACCGCACTGGGGTTTTTTATCCAGACTTGAACCTGATACTGATAGTTTTCCTCTCTCTCTTCTACGAACCTGGATGGGGTGCTATACTCGCTCTTGGAAACGCATACATGATGGACGTTCTTTCCGGGTGTTTATTTGGTATCCATACGCTCTCAAGGCTTGCCGTTTTTACCCTCCTAAGGGGACTTTCGGACAACCTCTACTCCCAGAGCAAATCCACTCAGGCGGTTGCTATACTTTTTGGCACCGTTTTTTCGTGGTCTTTTATATGGGCTGTCCTTAAAGCGAGAACCGATACGGGGTTTGGAATCTCGGTTGGTCTTGTAATGACTCAGGGAATTATTAACACCCTATTAGGACTCCCGATCTTCTGGATGATAAAGAGATCATATGCAAGAGTACAAGCGTAACTTTATCATAGCTACCATAATACTCACCCAGACGTTTCTCATACTCGTTGGCAGACTGTGGTATCTTCAGATTCTAAGAGGAGAGGAATTCGAGAGGTTTTCACTCAATAACCGTATTCGCATTACAAGAGTTCCAGCCCCGAGGGGAAGGATCCTAGATCGCCGTGGTAGAGAAATCGTAGTAAACCGTCCATCTTTCGATGTGTATGTGGTTCCTAAGGAGATAAAGGACTTGGATCTTCTCACAAACACCCTTTCCAATATTCTCGGTATGGAATCGGGGGAAATCACAAACAGGATCAAAGCGGCACAGGAACAAAACCGATTTAAACCCACTCTTATCGCCCAGGATATAAACCGTGACCAACTCGCCCTTATAGAAGCCCGTAAGGGTTTGTTTCCAAGTATCATCATAGAGGTAAACCATACGAGGAAATACCCATACGGTAAACTAGGTGCCCCCTTCCTCGGATACTTGGGAAAGGCAACTGAAAACGATCTTAAGGCCTATCCAGATATACAGGGTGATGACATGGTTGGAAAAAGCGGTGTAGAAAAAAGCTGGGAGACCTATCTACACGGGAAATACGGGGTCATACAAAAGGTAACGGACGCCCTTGGACGAGAGGTGAAATGGGACTTCTTTCAGGAAGACTTAAGGAGTCGAGACAGCGTTCCCGGAGCCGATGTGGTTCTATCCATCGATCTCGATCTCCAGAAGGCATCTGAAGAGGCTCTGGGAGACAGGGCAGGGGCCGTGGTTGTAGTCGATGTGAGAACCGGTGGAGTGCTTGCGCTTGTAAGCCATCCCACCTTCGATCCGGCGGACTTTATAAGGGGAATAGACGCCAAGAAGTGGAAAGAGCTCATGGAGGATGGGTCCTTTCCGCTTTTAAATCGTGCCACACAGGGTGTGTACGCGCCGGGCTCCGTTTTTAAGATCGTTACAGCAGCCGCTGGTCTCGGTGAGGGTGTGATCGATTCAAACACCACGTTCTACTGCCCTGGAACATACAGGCTCGGCAGAAAGACGTTTAGGTGCTGGAAGCCGGGTGGACATGGATTGGTGAACCTCCACGAGGCTATCGTTAAGTCATGCGATGTGTATTTCTATAACGTCGTTGAGAAGTTAGGAATCGATCGTTTTGCAAAATATATGAGGGACTTTGGCTTTGGGGCTTTTACAGGGATTGATATTGAGGAAAGAGCGGGAATACTGCCGGACAGGGAATGGAAACTTAGGACGTTTAAGGAGCCCTGGTATGAGGGTGAAACTATAGTTATGGGAATAGGGGTATGTTCACGCAACCCCGCTTCAAATCGCCCTTATGACATCCGCCATAGCAAACGGAGGGAGGTTTTTAAAACCCCAGATCGTGAAAAAGGTGGTTTCTCCTCAAGGGGAGACCCTGATCGAGTATCATCCTGAAGAGAACCGTCGCCTTTCTTTAAGACAGACGATAATAGATCTGATAAGAAGGGGATTAGAAGGGGTTGTGAACGATCCTCAGGGTACGGGACGTGCTTCTAGGTTGGACGAAATGACCGTTGCGGGAAAGACGGGAACGGCCCAGGTCATTGCACTTGGCAAGGGTAAGCACGACGGGCACAAGGACCACGCTTGGTTCACCTCCTATGCCCCTGCTGAAAACCCGGAGATCGCGGTAACCGTACTTGTGGAACACGGGGGAAAAGGCGGGGCTGTTGCCGCACCCGTTGTGAAACAGATCCTTGAGGCATATCTAAAGCTGAAACAAGAAGGAAACGTTTGAGATGATGATAGACCGGAGGCTTATTAAGAATTACGATTGGTTTTTACTTACCGTAACTCTGGCCCTCTGTTTCATCGGGCTTGTGAACCTCTATAGTGCCTCTTACCAGACAGACCTCAACGTATTTAGGAAGCAGTTGGCCTGGGTTATCCTGGGCACTATAGGGATGGTGTTTTTCTCCTTCTTGGATTATAAGACGCTTGAGCGGTATACCTCATACGTTTATACGGCCTCCGTCGCATCGCTC
>CAZWVA010000063.1:0-8357 GCA_964636885.1 uncultured Spirochaetia bacterium | reverse complement strand
GGAGGTTTCGGGTTCAAAAAGCTGGATCTCTCTTGGTGACCATATAACTATTCAGCCTTCCGAATTTGTGAAGATCCCGATGATACTCGCCCTTGCGAGGTTTTATCATAACGATTTTGAAGGGGGGCCTTACGGTTTCCTAGACCTTATAAAGCCGGTTTTGTTAATAGCGTTGCCTCTGGGTTTAATAATGCTCCAGCCTGATCTAGGCACTGCACTTACCATTCTTCTAATATCGGGTAGCCTCGTTCTCTTTATGAGGGTTAAGGTGAAGTCCCTTCTGTTTCTCCTCATCACGGTTCTTGGGCTTTCCTATCCGGCCTGGCACTTTTTCTTGAAGGATTATCAAAAACAGAGGATAAAGACCTTCCTCGATCCATCGCAGGACCCTCTCGGCTCGGGATATAATGCGATTCAATCGCAGATCGCTGTTGGTTCTGGAAGGTTTCTTGGAAAAGGGTTTAAAAAGGGCTCTCAGACACAACTCAGGTTCATCCCTGAGCAGCGCACCGATTTTGCCTTTTCTGTGATTGCCGAGGAATGGGGTTTTGTGGGTGCGGTTTTTACGCTTCTCCTCTATTTCACCATAATACTCTGGATTCTCGATACGGCAAGCCGCGCAAAGGACAGGTTCTCCATGCTTGTATCGCTTGGTGTTGCGTCCATGTTCTTCTGGCATACATTGATTAACGTCGGTATGGTTATTGGCATACTCCCCGTAACGGGCGTGCCTCTTCTACTCTTTAGCTATGGCGGTTCTTCCACACTTACGGCTATGCTGGGTATTGGGATAGCCCTTGGAATAAGAATAAGAAAATTCCCCGCCTCAAAGGAGGCGATTGCGCTTAATTAATCTGGGTTCTACATAAGGCTATCATTCTGAGCAAAGCGAGTAGCGAAGAATACCGATTTTGAGATCCTTCGCGGAGTTTGCACTGAGTGTAGCGAGCGTGCTGAGCGTGGCATACTAAGAGGTTTTGAAATGATCTCAAAATATTACGGCAATAGGTTAAAGGATTTGCCTTTCTTCGTTTTTACTTGAGGGAAGTGTCTTCTATCAGTGGTAAGAAGGGAGTATATTGCTAAACGTTCTGCAACCGCAATTACTGTAGCATCTACAAAACCTATATTAGTGTCCTTGTATTTTCCCATGTAATTTAAGGCCAAAGCATAATCCCTTATACCCACTTCCTCTACTTTGATTTCACCTTCTACTGCCGACCTTAAAAATCCGAGTTCAGTTTCTACACCTAAATACTTGTTGGCAAGGCAGCATATTTCTGGAAGTATGGTTGAGGGAAGAATAAGCTTAAGTTTTTGCTCTTCAAGAGTTTTCTTTACCCTGTCGTGCCATTTGTCGTCCTCATCCATGAGAGCATATATGGCTCCGGTATCTGCAATAATCCTCATTCTTTATTCCACGACTTTTCCTCATAAGTTTCCGATACATCCTTTTGTCCGCTCTTTCCAATTCCCACAAAGGATAGCTTTTTCTTTCTTCTGTTCTTCTCAATATATTCTTTTAAAGCTTCTCTTATGACCGAGATACTTTCTTCCCCGAAATCTTTGCTACATGCTTTATATCTTCTTCAATCTCTTCATCGATAAAAATCGTGCTTCTTTTCATGTGGGAATAATAATATGATATATGACATATTCCCCTAAAACCTTCAACTAACCGTATTCGGGGCGGATCATCCCTTCTTTTTTCTACGGGACAATAAAACGGGAAGTATCCTTTTCATGGGAAGAATCATAAATCCGGTGCGTTAAGCGCATTCCTCAAATTACTCAAGTGCTATAACACTATGACCAAATATATAAGAACGAGATAAAGTTGTATCACTTCAATCGGTTAATTATACAAAATGTGTTTTTGAACCTAATCTGAGCGAACTAATCTCATCGATCTAATTTCACTTCTTAAACACCTCTTTATGCAGCACTATTTCTTTATATCCTCCCAACTCGGTATCCCGCCTAGGCTTTTTGCGGTCTTAACCGCCCTTATTATCGCCTCTGATATGAGCTCTCCGGCAACGATTCCAACCGCGTTGGCATCCGCCTTCTCGTCCCCGCAGGACACCGCAAAGACGAGATCGCCATCTGAAACGGTATGAACGGGGGCTATGACCTTGGCGATTCCGGTCTGCCCTATTCTCGCTATCCTTAGAAGTTCGGACTTCGAGAACCTGGCGTTCGTAGCAACGACGGCAAGAGTCGTATTCTCAAAGGGTTCCGCCTTTCTCGTGAACCCCCGTTTAAATAGATCCACCGAATTGAGGAACTCCTTTCCGTCTGGGGAGTTTCTCACTCCTGCTATTATCTCCCTCTTTTCCGGATCTATCACGTCCCCAAAGGCGTTTACGATCACGAGCACACCCAATATGACCCCGTTTCCCAGCATGTGGCTTCCGGTGCCGATCCCACCCTTTGTTGCCGTTTTGAGACCAAAGAGTTTTCCGATCGTCGCCCCTGTTCCTGCGCCTATACTTCCCTCTTCTACTGGAAGCGAAGAGGCGGCAAGACAAGCCCTATAGCCCATATCGGCGTTTGGTCTTATCCTTCCGTTTCCAATCCCAAGATCGAAGATTACGGCTGCGGGAACAGAGGGTACAACCACGCCATAGCCGACATCG
This sequence comes from uncultured Spirochaetia bacterium, assembly GCA_964636885.1. Taxonomy (GTDB): domain Bacteria; phylum Desulfobacterota_D; class UBA1144; order Nemesobacterales; family CSP1-2; genus CAZWVA01. The sequence goes on along the minus strand of CAZWVA010000063.1, from coordinate 5,718 downwards.
AGTCCAATCCCCCGCTCCTCAAGATACCTCATCACCCCACCTGCCGCATCCAATCCATAGGCGCTGCCACCGGTAAGGAGAATGCCGTGGACTTTGCCAAAGGAGTGATAGGGGAGAAGTCCATCGATCTGTCTCGTACTCGTTCCTCCTCCCCTCAGGTCAACTGCGCCTATAGCTTCATTATCAAAAAGGATGACCGTGCATCCCGTTATGGCTTCAAAATCGGAGAGGTGTCCAACCCTTACCCCTGGAACGTCTGTAATTGAGCCCATGTTTATCATTGTAAATAAATAAAGCCGATTTCCAAGTCGCTTTTTATTACATTACGGCTCTATCCTCAGCCTCTCCAGTCTTAGCGAATTTCCAAGGACAAGTGTACTGCTTACTATCATGGCGGCCGCCGCTATCACCGGCTGTAGTGTCCCCGAAGCCGCAAGACCCATTCCGATTGTGTTATATAGAAACGCCCAAAAAAGGTTCTCTTTTATCATCTTCCGGGTTTTTCTGCCGAGCAGTAGAATCCAGGGGATCTTCTTTAAATCGTCTCCTATTAGACTTACATCAGCGGACTCGCGCGTGATGTCCGCACCGCATCCAAGTGCTATTCCCACATCCGCCGCTTTGAGCGCGGGGGCATCGTTTATCCCGTCTCCAACCATAGCGGTAAGACCGCTCTTGCCTTTAAAGGATTCGACCTCTCTTACCTTGTCTTCCGGGAGAAGCTCGCTTTTTACCTCGATGCCGAACTCTTTTGATATGGCCCAACCGGCGTATCTACTATCTCCCGTTATAACGAGGACTTCTATGTTTAGACCCCTAAGGGTCGATATCACTTGGGCCACGTCTTCTCTGGGTTCTTCTGAAAATCCGAGGACCCCTTTAACCTCTCTATCCCAACCGCAAAAAACGGGGATTTTCCCCTGCGACTCCAGCCTTTCCTTCTCATCCACTATGGCTTGACCGGGTTTTAGTCCCATCCTTTCCATGAACCTCATACTTCCCGTATAAACCGTTTTTCCGTTTACCGTTCCTTGAACACCCATTCCGGGATGTGCCCTGAATTCGGATACGGTAAGTAGCGAGAATCCACTTGTAGAGGCGAATCGGCTTATTGCTTTTCCAAGTGGGTGCTCTGACAGGGATTCCAAAGAGGCGACGGTTTCCATGAAGTACGATTCGCTGAGATTGGAATCCGGATGGATGAAAACCGAGGAGAGCCTCACGCCCTTTGTTACGGTTCCGGTCTTATCAAAAAGGACCCTTTTTATACGGGAAAGTCTTTCGAGGGTCTCACCGCTCCTTACGAGCACCCCACCATTTGCCGCCCTTCCGAGGGCTACCCAGATCGCCATGGGCGCCGCAATTCCAAGGGCGCATGGGCAGGATATTAGGAGAACGGAAAGCGAGTTCATAATCGCTGTGTCGATTCCGGATTTAAGAGACCAGAAGGTAAAAGTAAGGACTGAGGTGAGAATCACTATAGGGATGAAGATCGAAGAGACCCTATCGGCTAGCCTCTCAATCGGTGCCCTCCTTTTCCTCGCCTCTTCGAGGAGCCTAAAGAGACGCAGTAGTGTTTTCTCTTCCCCCAGATGGGTCGCCCTCAGTATAAGAACCCCGTCTATATTCGATGTGCCAGAAAATACCCTACTCCCCTTTTCCTTAAATACCGGCCTCGATTCTCCGGTGAGCATGGATTCGTCCACACTGCCCTCTCCATAAATCACCTCTCCATCCACGGCGAAGATCTCACCCGGAATCACCTTAACCGTGTCTCCCTCTTTCAGGGATTCCAAAGGAACCTTTTTCTCAACCCCGCCTCTTATAACAGTCGCTTCTTTTGGGATGAGCTCGATGAGCCTCTTTACGGAGTTTGATGCCCGTGCCTTTGCTCTTGCTTCGAGAAACCTTCCAACGGTTACTAGGAGGAGGATCATTGAGGCGGTATCAAAGTAAATCCCTCCTTCTGCTTTAAGTGTAGAGATCACAGAGAGACCGTAGGCGGAGAGGGTGCCGATAACGATGAGTGTATCCATGTTGAGTGCGAGTTCCGATATTCCCCTTACCGAATTCATAAGAATCGGGATCCCAAGTAGGATGATCACAGGAGTGGTAAGTAGGAACATAAGGTAGTTTATTACTGAAGAAACGCCACTTTCAAACGGATAGAAATAACCCGCATAACTCAAAACCATAACGTTCATAGAAAAGAATGCGCTTATCCCAAGTTTTGCCAGTATCCAGGTGGCTTCTCCTTCTTCCCCCTTTTCCCCCGTGATCTCGTTTGCAAGAACACATCCATAACAGCAGTATGTTAGGTTGTTCCTAACTACTGGTCTTTTGGAGATGGGAAGCCCGCACTGATAGCAGGATCCGGTGGATCTATCCATCACTATAAAAGATATGGGATCGCACGGATAAAACGATACAGGATGTAAGAGGTATTATCCGTAATCATGAAAACCACATTCATACTCATCCCGTTCTGCTCGTGTCTATTCAATGTAAGAAATGGCCTTTATTCAACCCGGAGACATACGGCAGGAATGCCCGAACGAGGGTTATCACACCGAATATAACAACCACGAGTCCTGGCATACGGCTTATACCGCCCCTCAGTCTTGGTGATAGAATCTCCCCTAGATTTCCTAAAACGAGCATGGCCGGAATCGTTCCCAATCCCATAGAAACCATGGTCAGTGCTCCCTTATCGGGGGAACCAGATGCCGTGGCCTTAAAGAGAAAGGCGTAGACAAGGGGACAGGGAAGAAACCCGTTAAAGACACCGAGATAGAAAGGCGAGATAAGACCCTTATCCCTTATAAAAGAAGACATCGCCCTTTTTAGAAACCGGTAGAGGTGGGTTGAACCTGGGATCGTTTTTTCCTTTATTACCCCGAGTATCTGTAGGCCGATTAGGATCATAAAAGACCCCCCAAGTATAGAAATGAGTATCTGTCCGCTTAGAATCGGTTCTACCTCCTGAAGAGCGAGGCCGAGAGAGCCAAAAAGGGCTCCTAGAGACGTATATGTAAGGATCCTTCCGGAATTGTAGATTAGGTGGTTCCAAACTCTATGTGAGCCGCTTCGTTTCTCAACCGATGCTACGGCAAGCGGGAATGCGCCGCACATCCCAATACAGTGAAAAGAACCCATTATTCCAGCGAAAAAAATGAGTGTGTATTCTATCATGAGTTAAAGCTGGTACCTTGGAGTCTAGTGTTTTTAAAATATACCATATAATTCGTTATGGGGTTACGATTGCATATTGGGTTTGTCTTTAGGTTGGAAATATATTGCTCTGCGGCTTTCAAACAAGAAAAATTTCCCTTGACATTTAAGTGCGATGTTTTATTTTATAAATAATAGTTAAGTCGTGTGCTTAATGATTGTGGGGTGCTTGTTTATACGGAGTTAAAAAATGAGAGTTAAGGATAAACTCCGTAGAATCGGTGATGATAGCGGATCCGGCGCTGTTAAAAGGTATCTACTCTTTTTAGCTCTAATCGTTACTTTAGGGTTTTTTCTCTCATCCTCTAAGGCTGGGAATGAATCCTCGCCGTTTAATTCAAGGTCTTTCGTTTTTGGTTCGCATTCTTTAGATAGTTTAGTTCAAGGGAGTTATGTCTTACCCGAAAACGGCGATTTTACCCTGGATAGTTCTAAAAAACTCCATGAGCGTTTCCCTATCGCAAAACCTGACTCTCTAACGGATCCCTTAATTAATCCGTATGTAACGGGTTTATTCGATTCTGTATATTTCTCCTCTTATATAGCGTCTTTTGTATTACCACCTTTAAGGTCCCCTCCTTCTTTATTTTCCTAAACCTTCATTCGTTCGTACAGGGCTTTAATCTGTCGGTCCGTTCAAGAGCTACGGACGCAAACTAAACCACTCATCTTCTCTATAGTTGGTATTGGTGTCAAAACCCAAAGCCTATAGAGATCGGTTGAGAAGGAGGGAAAAGAAATGGAAGTGTTAAGGGCGTTTCAGATAGCAAAAAGGGAATGGGAAAACATAAGGACTTCCCTTGAAAAGTGTGGTGATATAGGGGAATTCGACTCCGAGAACCCGATAAATAGCGGGATCTCCCAGATCGAAGGTTTTCGTCTGATTGAAAATCTAATCGAGATGGAAGATAGGCTTTCAAGGTATGGATACCTTACGCCTGAAGCCGCATATGTTTTTAGTACCTTCGCCTCGGTCGCCGGGGAGAGGCTTGGGCTTGTGGGTAAGCTGGCCCAGACCTTTGGGAAAGGATATAGCTGGGTTCGGACGGGTTGGTTTGACCTTAAGGGTATAGAAAACCATGACGTGATAAAGCAGATGATCTTCCTTACCCTATTCTTCCCGCTCGTAGAGGATCTCGGTTGGGATTTTGATTCGCCGGAGGTAAAGAGGAAACTGAAAATCGTATTTGATAAGTTCGTTGCGTGGCAGGACAGACCGAAGACCTATTTTCAAGATGTAAAGAAGTATAGGAATCAGCTAGAGAACCTGTTTGGCTTGTCCTGTCATTAGGCCACGTTTTGTGTGTAAACGGTATTAAGGGCATGAAGGAGCTTACAGTTAAATCCTTTAAAGAAAGGAGGTGAGAAAGAATGAGAAGGTTACTTGGGTTTGCGTTTGTGGCATTAGCGCTTACCATAACCGGGGTAAATGCCTTTGCCGCAACTAAACAGCATACAAAGCAGGTAGCCGTTGCATCGACCGAGGTGAAGGGTGAGATAATCAGAGTAAAGGGTCACACCCTAACCCTTAAGGACGAAGCGGGCAAGGAACATCTAGTTAGGGCTGCCGAAACGAAGATGTTCGAAGGGCTTAAGGTCGGTGATAGGGTCGATGTAAAACTGGAAAACGGAAAAGCGGTCTCGGTCGAGAAGATCTAAGAGTACAATCGGATCTGCTCTGTTAGCTATTGTGTTGGAGATCCGGCAGGGGAGGCAAGTAGAAACGCTTGCCTCCCTTAGGTAGGCCTCTTTAGATTTTTTAAAGATGAGGAGGTGAAAAAAATGAGAAAGGTGATTGTTATCGCTACGCTCCTTATGTTTGTAGGAACCGCCGGTCTTGGGCTTGCATCAACGAAGGCGGGTTCGCACGAAGGGATCTGGGTATCAGGCAAGGTAGAGGCGATTGAGAACGGCCTCATTAGCCTGAGGGAACCCGGTGGCCAAATCTTCAGGGTTGCTGCAACAAGCGATAAGCTTGAAGGGATACACGTTGGCGACAGGGTTTCTATAAGAGACGTAAAGGGTTGGGCGGTTTCTATCCGTCATATGGGAAAGAAAACCGAAGGGGGCTCCACCGGGCTATCGCACAAACGGGGTTAATCTTCTCGCTTTAGACAACCGATTTTGGGGAATGGGGTGTTAATCTCCATTCCCCATGCGTATTGCCAAAGAGAAAGTCCGATGAAAGACAAGCTGATGGACATATTAAGTATAGCGGTTATGTGCATGGTGTTTGCTCTATTGATAAAGATCCTGGTTCTCACAAAAGGATGGTTGATTGGTAAGAGGATAAGTGCATTAGGGGGATTAGTTAAGGCGTTGGCTACAAGAGGGATTTGATTTTTTTAATCGGCTCTTGCCCTGGGAATTGAGAAGGGGGTGTTTTAATGTCAAATCATTCTATCGCCGAAACTGTATTGGTTCCCTACACAGAGAAAAAGGGACTGCTCTCCTGGATTCTATCCACGGATCACAAACGGATAGGTA
>CAZWVA010000062.1:0-15220 GCA_964636885.1 uncultured Spirochaetia bacterium | reverse complement strand
ATATCCCTTCTTGCCACTCCTCTAGTCGATGAAGAGGAAGTAGAAGCGGCGAATCGGCAGGAACCCATGGGGATACTCCTCGTCGATAGTCTTGAGAACGACGCCTTTGGTGAAAAGGAAAAGCTCATAGTTTCACTGGTTTCGGGTAGAATCGCACAGACCGTTAATAGATTCCAGCTCTTTCAAAAGATACAACTGAGCTCTCAGGAGATCACGTCCTTTTATGAGTTTACAAAAAAGCTGAGTTCCACCCTAGAACTCGACGTGGTATTGGATCACATTGTAAAAACCACGGGTGATATACTCGAAGCCGATATATTGGGGATAACGCTTTTAGATAAAAAGACAAACACGAGCATTTTAAAACGGACCGGAAGAGAAAGGAGAGAAGACCTAGAAGAAAAGACACTGAGTCACAAGGACACACTCATAGGGCTTGTCGTTCAGAGCAAGAACTACTTCTACTTTGAAGACCTTTCCTCAAGGAAAAAGCACAGAAGCGTGTTCGGAAAAGAAATAGACTTCGCACTCAGGACGAGCGACATAAGATCGATTCTAATCTACCCGCTTAAGGAACCGGAGGCCTACCTAAATCAGGAAGAAGAAAGCATACTCGGATGCATAGTAATAGGAAGAAAGACAAAGGGCTCCTTTAATGAAGCCGAAAGGAGCCTCGCCAAGATCATGAGCCAGGAGGCGGCTAAAGCAATATCAAACTCCCTTACATACCTAAAGTTAAAGGAGCTCGCCATAAAAGACGGACTCACGGGCCTTTACAATCACAGACACTTTCAAGAACTACTCTCCCACATACTCGCCCGTTCGGATAGGTTCCCGGAAAAGGTCTCTCTTGTTTTAGTGGATCTAGATAACCTAAAGCAGATAAACGATACATACGGCCATCAGGCAGGAGACATGGCCCTTGCCTCACTAGGACGGACGATCTTAGAATCTCTAAGGAAAATCGACATCTCCGCAAGATACGGAGGAGACGAGTTTGCTATCGTTCTCCCAAATACGGGCAAGAAAGGGGCAATGGTTGCGGCCGAAAAACTAAAGCAGAAGATAGAGAAGACCTTCATACAGGTTAAGGGGGCGGACTTAAATATCACAGTGAGCATCGGCATCGCCACCTATCCGGAGGACGCCTCAACAAAAGACCTACTGGTCGAAAAAGCGGATCGCGCCCTCTACGAGGCGAAACATAGAGGGAGGAATAGGATAGTCCACTATGAAGACCTCTTAGAGAATAGAATGGTGAGTTCCCTTGAGTGTGAATAGACCATAGCCTCCCTGTTATTTAAAAGCAATGAGAGAGAAAAAGACGGAAAAAAGAACATCCCCTAAGGAGTTCTTCCTATCCGAGAAGGCGTATCCAAGAAAGAGCCTAGGACAGAACTTCATAAGGGACCGGAGGGTACTCGAACGCATTGGGGAGATAGCCGGGCTTTCTGAGGAAGACGAGGTGCTTGAGATAGGGGCAGGACTCGGAGCACTAACCGTATTCCTGGGAGAGAGAGTGGGAAGGGTTATAGCGATTGAAAGGGACAAGCGGCTTATAGAGAGGCTAAGGGAAAACGTCTCACATCTAAAAAACGTGGAGATAATAGAGGAAGACGCCCTTCGCATCGATTTTAGAGGTCTCCATAGAGGAAACAAGATAAAGGTCGTCTCAAACCTCCCCTACAGCATCTCATCTCCCATCGTCTTTAAGCTCCTCGACGAAAGAGAGGCCTTTTCCCTATTGGTCCTCATGCTCCAGCGGGAGGTGGGAGAGAGAATCACGGCGTCGCCCGGCGGCAGGGGATACGGTTCCATATCCGTCCTCGTTCAAGCGTATATGGACACCAAAATCGTACTCCGAGTCCCACCAGAGGCCTTCTGGCCACGTCCAAAGGTGGATTCGGTTGTAATAAAACTCGTTCCCCTTCCGGGTCCAAGGGTCGTGATTCCGGATGAGAGGCTCTTTAGAAGCATCGTGAGGGCCTCGTTTTCGTCGAGGAGAAAGATACTCACAAACTCCCTATCTTCACTTTTTCCCAAAGAAAAGGTGGGAGGGATCCTGAAATCGTGTGGTATAGACGGAAGGAGGCGCGCCGAAACCCTTTCTGTTGAGGAATTTGGAAGAATCACCGAAGAGGCCTTTAGAATGGGTTATAATTGCATAAAGAAGAAGCATGTTATCCGCCCACTTTGGAACGCGGGATAGCAAGGATCCGTTACCAAGCCTGGTCTTAAGTAAAACGTAAACCCCATGTCAGACCACATCTGCAATCCCTCAAAGTTAACGGCATTACCCCTATTTTTCTTGTACTCAGTGAACCTATACGGGAGCTATCCTTAACGCATGGTTTTTGTTAAAATTAAATACCTGAGGTGAAATCGTGGAGGTTCAGGCCATCTGGAAAAAGAACTACCAGGTTGAGGTTAGGGCAAGACATTTTCAGATCCCGATCGACGAGGCCCCTGAGTTTAAAGGCGAGGATACCGGGATGATGCCTACAGAGCTCTTCCTATCCTCCCTGGCCTCATGTTTCTGCCTCGCTCTTATCTATATAGCCAGGAAGAAAAGGCTTGAGGTTAAGGACATGCGTGTAAACGTGAGAGGTGAAAAAGACCTTAAGAACTTCCTTTTCTCAAGGCTCATCGTAGAGGTTGATAGCTCCATTCCTCCTGAGACCCTGGAAGACATTATTGGACTCGCAAAGAGGTACTGCTTTGTGAGCAACACGGTTTCAAGGTCGTGCCCTATAGAATACGTGGTGGCAAAGGGTTGACGCATATGGATACGAATGAAAAAAGGAGGATGCAAGATGCAGGTAAAAAACCCATGCATAGTGCATCGTTTTATTAGTGCAACATTCACGTCTAAAAGGAGAAAAGGCCTTGGCGATAAGATTCAAGATTAAGAAAAACCACTTTCAGGATGCGCTTCGTCTGATGCGCATTTCAAAAAGCCTAAGGGAAATGGAGGGCGTAAGAAAGGCCGTTGCCGTTATGGCAACGGAAAAGGCCAAGTTCGCACTTGAGGACGCAGGACTCATGGCGCCCGAGATAAAGGATGCCGGGGGAAGCGATCTGATAATGGTCGTCGAGGCCGAGTCTGAAGAGATAGCCAGTAAAGCCCTCTCCAGGATGGAGGATATGATTCTTGCGGGCGCTCAGGGTAAAAAGGAGTCCCCCGATATACTAAACGAGGAGATCCGGGCGATAAATATAGGGCTTGAGAGCTTTAAGGACGCCCTTGAAGCCCAGGGGGTAAAGGTGGTTCACGTTAACTGGCAGGTTCCCGCAAATGGGGATATGAGATTGATAGATATACTAAAGAAGATGTACTAAGCACCTCTTGCGCTTTATGATTGGAGAGCCCCGTGATACAAAGACATGACGTCCTTTGCGGTAAGTGTGTATTTCACCCTCTTCTTGACTGTGTTATTAAAACCCTTACGCTTACATATAGACGTCTATTAAAGGGATAGTATATGCGTCACCTGACTCAGAAGAGCCTTGAACGAGGGAAAATAACACTTACGGTTCCAAAGTCCAAAAAGGGAGTTATTCAAATGGCGGATAAGCTGGCCAAGAAAAAGGGGATGCCTCTTAGCGCGCTCATCCTGGACGCCGTTGAAGAGCGATTGGAGAAAGAGGAATTTTTAATATCCGATTTTGAGCCCGAAGACGAACTAAACGCCCTTTCCGACGAAGAACTCATCGGGCTTTCAAGAAGGTCCCTTTCTGGGGCTTCTGGTTCTTTATCTGAGGCTGAGGGACCTGGATGTTATGGCGGTGTCCGACGTTAGATTCAAGCCTCTATTAAATCCCTTGGAGGTATTGAGGTATTCGACCCGGAAGTAGAGAGATGGAGTAGGGTAAAGCCACGGTTGGCAAGGAGGGTAAAAAACCACTGAATAAGCCTTTTAAAGTGCTTAAAGACAGAGTGCTGTATAGCGGGTGTTATAAGGTCATACGGATTTATGGAGAAAAGTAAAGTTGAGCATACATAACCCGGAGAGATTGAAGGAGGTTCTCTCAGATCCCAAGCGGCTTGCGAGGGCGTTTAGCAGACATACATACGGGATGCTCGCATGGGTGGATCTTTTTGGAAGCAAGCTGAAATCGATTAAAGACATTGAAACGAAGCTCATCGTTACCCGGATAATCGCCGATAACGCAAAACACGCGAAGCTCTTTTCCGATAGGGCGAGAGAGTTGGGAGAAAAACCGGAGTCCTACATACCCCCAGAGATCGGACACAGGATATACGATATACTAGAAGGGTATCAAGACCCCTTCGATGATTTTGCCTATGCCTGGGGCTCCCTCATACACTTCTCGTCTTTACTTGATATATACCATGACGTTTCCGACTCGAAGAGCCGCGCCGTGATAGAGGAGGTTCAAAGGGACGTTGCCGAGCATCTGAGGCTCCTGGAGAGGTATTTTGAGGCAAATGCGGATACCCCCGAGAAGAGAAGACGTGTCGAGGAGGTAAAGACGGTAGCCGATAGGATATACGCCGATAGAGAAGACGAGGAGATAAAATGGTATGCCTCTTAAGGGAATGCCTAGTTTTGAAGATCTGCTAAAGCCGCTTCCTCCTTATTCTCTAAGGAATTGGTACTATAAGCTCTATTCGCTCTTCCTTAGAACCATAGGTATGCTCTCGGATGGAATAAGAATAAGCTATAATCACGGCTTCGACTCGGGGATCATCATGAACTATATATACCGGAATACCCCTAGCGGGAGACTCTATATCGGAAGGGTCATAGACAGGGCCTTCCTCAACCAGGTCACATGCAAGGCGTTTAGGGCTATAAAGGAGATACAGAAGAAGGCGATTAAAGACTACCTGAAGGAGAAAAACGGAAAACCCACTTTTATAGTCGATCTGGCTTCGGGAAAGGCCGACTACATATACGAGGCCCTAAGTGAGACAGATGCAAATGCTAGGGTGCTACTACGTGATATCGATGAGACCACGCTTAGAGAGAGCAGGTCTATAGCCGCAAGACTGAACCTTCTGGATAAGGTAAGCTACGAGGTTGGAGATGCACTCGACGTAGAGGGGTTAAAGAGGATTTATCCCAGACCAGATCTTGTAATTGAGGTCGGTCTTTACGGAATCATACACGACGACGATCTAGTAAGGAGGCATCTTTCCGAACTCAAGAACGTGCTTAAGCCCGATGCCATTCTCTTTAACGTCCAGACCTATAATCCGCAGATAGAACTGATCGCAAGGGTGCTAAAGAACAGTAACGGAGAGCGTTGCGTGTGGCACCTCCGACCAGCGGAGCTCGTTATCGAATGGGCAGAGGAGGCGGGCTTTAAGGAGCCTCGAGTGACAACGGACCCTTATGGGATATATGCGGTGGTTATGATGAGAAATTAGATTATTAGGGGTAACAGATGAAAAAGGAGAGATTTATTCTTGGATGGGAGAGTGAAGGGGAGCCAACTTTTATAAAACGTGTCCTATCAGACAGGGTTAAATCCGTTATGGGAAGCCCTCATGGCATGTGGAACTACATGACCTACCGCGATGCGATAGGGATACTCGGAATGGACGCCGAGGAGATCTATAAAGGGGGCAGGATCGACCTAGACCCAAGAGAGTGGGCCGACTTTGGCTGGATGACGTGCTATGTTGGTCCCCCCAAGAACGTCATCCGAGCGATGAGGAGGGAGACAAAGGCATCTAATATCAATCCCTATTCACCCGACCTTATAACCCCACTTAGAGACGCGTGTGCCGAGATAAAGCTAGGACGCAAAAGGGGTAGGGACTTTGAGGTCATAGGAACAGAAGGCACCCAGGCCGGGATCTCTTATGCACTCCAGACGCTCATAAACCCCGGAGACGAGGTGATTATAACAGATCCCGGTTACTTTCATTTTGAGTCTGCGATTCTAATGGCAGGGGGAGTGCCCGTAAGAATCCCACTCGGTCCAAAGAACGGATACCGTTTAAATCCGGATGAGGTAAGGAGGTATATAACACCAAGGACAAGGGCAATGATCGTATGTGACCCCATAAACCCGTTTGGCACCGTGCAGACGAAGGACGAACTCATAGCCCTTATAGAGATAGCAAGGAGAAAAGACATAGTCATCATTAACGATATCACACACAACACACAGCGGATCGATCCGAACTCCACTCATTACCCCATGGTTTCTCTCTGGAGGGAAACAAACGTGGACAACGTGGTCTCTGTCTTTAGTGTCTCACACGGCTACGGCATGGCCGGGGTTCGTATGGGGTTTCTTGCGGGCCATACCGAGATCATGAGGGCCTGTTTAATAACGAAGGTCTCCTTGACGAGGCTCAACACGAATCTCATCGCCCAGTACGGGGCGTTGGCCGCCCTAAAGGACGAGGATTATGTGAGGAGATCCGAAGAGATCATAAGGCGTAACCACGCCTACATAAGGGAAACCGTGAGTAAGACAAAGGGCCTCTCCATCCCGGTTGAACCCAAGTACGGCTTTTCTATGGTTATAGATGTCTCCGGCACGGGCGTAACGGCCCAGGAGTTAACGGTAGCCCTTTTTAAACACCGTACGGTCGTATACCCCGGGGACGGATTGGGTGATGTTGGAGCGACCGATTATATACGTCTTAACATCTCAAGACCCGATATGTGGGCACTAAGGCATCTAAGGTCTTCCCTCCCCAAGGCCATTTACGAGGCAAAGGCGGGAACCTATAGGGAAGGCATTGTAGGGTTCTTCGAGAAGAGATCGACCGAGAGGGCGAGGGCGGTTCTAAGAAGTATCAAGGAAAACCGGTGGAATCACAGAGAGACGTTTTAAAACTCATTGGGAATACACCCCTTGTTAAGCTGAGAGGAATAACAGAGGGGCTCGGTTGCGACATATACGCGAAGCTGGAGTCCTATAATCCGAGCGGAAGCCTTAAGGACAGGGTAGCTCTTTATATAATAGACGATGCCGAGCGTAGGGGCATCCTTAGGCCCGGCGACCTCATAGTCGAGGCTACCTCCGGGAATATGGGAACCGCTTTTGCACTTGTCGGCGCTATAAAGGGGTATAGATGCGTATTCACACTTCCAGAAACGATAAGCAGGGAGAAGATAGGGGCGCTTAGGCTCCTTGGGGCAGAGGTTATTCTCACCCCAAAGGGGCTACCTCCACAGGACGAGAGGAGTTGTTATAAGGTGGCTCAGAGGATAGCCAGGGAAAGGGGCGGATTCTACGTCAACCAGTATTTTAATCCCCTGAACCCGGAGGCCCACTATAGGACAACCGGTCCCGAGATCTGGCGTGACACGGGAGGAAGGATCGATGTCGTGGTCTGCGGGATCGGAACGGGGGGAACCATAACCGGTGTAGGGAGGTATCTTAAAGAGAGGAGGGAAGGGATTAAGGTCATAGGGGTCGAACCCAAGGGTTCGGTATTTATGTCTTATCTCAAGGAGGGCGTGTTAAAGAGGGCTTCTGATTTTAATGTCGAGGGGATCGGAAAGAACTTTATACCCGGCGTCATTGATTTTAGGTACATCGATGATGTGATTCAGGTAGATGACAGTGAGTCCTTTAAGATGGTTGATCGGCTTATCAAAAAGGAGGGGATCCTTGCCGGAGGCTCAAGCGGTGCGGCCGTTACGGCAGCCCTAAGATACGCCGAATCGAATGAAAAAGACGAGTGCATAGTCACGATTCTTCCAGATACGGGACTCAAGTATCTATCCAAGCTCGCCGCCCTTGATTCTTACATAGATCACCACTCTCATGGATAGAATCGACGGTATCTCCATAGATAGAATCGTAAGGGAATACGGCTCGCCCGTCTTTATAGTCTCTGCCGAAATCCTTAGGAGGAACGTTAGGGCATTCAGAGAGGAGTTTTCCAAGAGGTATCCCAGTGTGGAGGTCGCCTATTCGTATAAGACCAACTACCTCCCCGGAGTGCTACGTATCATCCACGAAGAAGGAACCTGGGCCGAGGTGGCATCTGGCTTTGAGTATGATCTGGCAAGGGCGATCGGCGTATCGGGAAAGTCAATCGTCTTTAATGGCCCGTGTAAAAGGAAAGAGGAGATCGAGAAGGCATCCAGGGAAGGGGCACTCATAAACGTGGACCATATGGAAGAGCTGAAACTCCTCGAAGAGATCGCCTCAGGGCTTAGAAGGACGCTTGACATCGGAATCAGGGTTAACGCCAACCTCGGAATCCATCAGTTGTCAGACAGGTTTGGTTTTAACCTAGAATCCGGCGAGGCGGCCCAGATTGTAGAGATGTGTGCCAGAAGTGAACCGCTTAGGGTAGTGGGGCTCCATATCCACCTTACGAGCTATATCTTTGAGCCAGATGAGGGAAACTCCATCCCTGCAAAGAGGATAAGGCTCATATGGCCAAAGGGTGCCGATATGTACGGAATGGCCACAGAGAAGATAGTGCGGTTTGCAGAGGAGATCAGGAAAAGGTTCGGGGTGAGAATAAGGTACGTGGATATGGGAGGGGGATTCCCATCTGTCGATTCTTTGACCCCTTACGTTGAGGCCATAGTCGAGCCAATAATACACGGATTTGAGGAATGGGATTCGCCTATTCTCATATTAGAGCCTGGAAGAGCAATAGTGAGGGATGCCGTGCATCTTATAGCGACCGTTGTCGGAGTAAAGTGGTTTCCCGATGGGAGAAGAGGTATCGTAATCGATGCTGGGATTAACCTCCTTCCCACCTCTTTCTGGGGGTGGCAGGAGATAGAGCCAGTGATGGAATCGGATTCTAAACCGACGGAGGCCACTGTCTATGGTCCCCTATGCCTTCAGACCGATATAGTGGGGAAGGCGAATCTCCCCGAACTCAAGGCCGGAGACAGGCTCGTTATAAAGAACGTCGGTGCGTATAACACCTCCCAGTCGAGCTCGTTTATATTTCCCCGCCCCTTCTCTCTTCTTATAGAAAACGGTAGAGTGGAGGTCCTAAGAAGGGCCGAAACGGTTAAAGATATACTCCTAGAGACCTAAGATATAAGACGCTTACGATTCACCGGCCAAATACATCTCCCCCGTGGGAAGAGGCACTCCGCCATCGGGCTCAAGCGTGACGGCGAACCTTTGTACAGAGGCGGGAACGGATTCCATCCTCATAACGGTATCGCCGCTCTCGTCTACCTTGAAGATACCCATGCTTATGGGGGTACTATCCGCTATCGCCCAGAGTTGATAGGTCTTCCCCGGAGGAACCAATGGGAGGTCGATCCCATAGAAGAGCGCTTTATTTTGCCTTCTATCCCAGAGCATCCTTCCGCGAGACTTTAAACCGGGCTTAAGACCGACCAGGTTTACAACCGAGACGTCCGGGTTTTCAAGAAAGACCGCTATCTCCCTCTCGCGAGCGGTCTGCTCGTTTATTCTACTCATCTCTATCTCCAGGCCATTTATCCTGTGTCTCAGGGATAGGTTTGATACGAAGAGAAACATGATTAGAGCAAGGGCTCCTACCCCCCCTACGGTCAGCCAAACTGGCCAAAGCCCCTCCCAAAAACCAGGCCTATAAGGCTCCTCCGCTATCCTGTTCTTCTTTTTTATCCTTTCAAACAGCCTCCTTTTTACCCTGGGAGAGGGGGTGGGGGTATGTACCGAATAGGGAAAGAGAGAAACCATATTCTCCTCCTCCCTGAGCATCGTCTCACAGGCGGTGCAGCCTGTCTTAAGGTGCTCTTCGACTTCCCTCAGTTCCTCCCCGTCAAGAGCGCCAAGCGCATATATGGGGATAAGTTCCTCGAATCTCTCGTGATTTGCCATTCTTATTTCTCTTGATATCACAGGCTACATTACGGTTTCCATATCCCATCCCTCCTAACATTATATATTTATAGTCTCCATATACAATATACGAGGGATATCCACTTCTGGTTTAAGGAAACCCATCTTGAACCCATGTGGCAAGTAATTTAAACTAATAGGGCAATTGAATTAAGGGTAGACGCTATGAAAATAGCAATCGGGAGTGACGAGCGTACTCATCTAACCGACTTTGTTATCGAGGAACTAAAGAAAAGGGGTATCGAAATAGAACTCCACGGACCGCTTAAGGGGGAGCCGATCCAGTGGGCTGAGGTGGCCGAGAGGGTGGCCGAGAGGGTGGCCAGCGGAGCATGTGATGAGGGGATACTCTTCTGCTGGACTGGAACCGGGGTTAGTATCGCGGCAAATAAAGTGCCCGGGATAAGGGCCGCCCTATGCACGGATGCAGAAACCGCAAGGGGGGCCAGAAGGTGGAACGATGCAAACGTACTCGCTATGAGCCTAAGGCTTACATCGCCGATCGTGGCCAAGGAGATACTAGATGCCTGGTTCAGTGCCAGTCCTCAAGAAGAAGAAAAGCCAAACATAGAGAGAGTAAAATCCATAGAAGAAAGGTACAGCCGCTAAGACCGGACGGTTAGAGGACATAAAACGGAGGGAAGATGAATAGGGAGAGCTACAACGTTGCCATAGTCGGAGCGACAGGTGCCGTCGGACAGGAGATGATTAAGATACTAGATGAGAGGAATTTCCCCGTAGCGGAGCTAAGGCTCATAGCATCGGAGAGATCACAGGGAAGGGAGTTCGATTATAGAGGTAGGGGCGTTAAGGTTCAAAAACTAGACGAGGACTCCTTTAAGGACATTCACATCGCCCTATTTTCTGCAGGGGCATCTAGAAGCAGGGAATTCGCCCCTCTAGCGGTTGAGGCAGGAGCCGTTGTTATCGATAACAGTTCCGCATTCCGCATGGAACCCGATATTCCGCTTGTCATTCCAGAGATCAACGCATATAGGGTCGGGGATTATAGAAGGCGCGGTATAATAGCCAACCCGAACTGTACTACCGCCATAACCGTAATGGCGCTAAAACCGCTTCACGATATAGGAAGGATAAAGAGGGTTGTTGCCTCAAGCTATCAGGCGGTGTCAGGAGCGGGGGCACAGGCCATAGAGGAGCTCCGTCTTCAGACACTTGCCTGGGTAAAGGGTAAGCCGATGAAAAGCGGTGTTTTTCCACACCAGATAGCGTTTAACCTCCTTCCACATATAGATACCTTCCTCGAAAACGGATACACCAAGGAAGAGATGAAGCTCCATAATGAAACCAGAAAGATACTTGAGGACGATTCGATTCAGGTAACAGCAACAACGGTGAGGGTTCCCGTATTCCGAGCTCATTCCGTTTCGGTAAACATCGAAACCGAGAGAAAAATCACGCCTCAGGAGGCAAGAAGGGCCCTTAGTGGTTTTCCAGGCATAAGGGTGGTAGACGAGCCTCAGAACCTAAAATACCCTATGCCCATAGATGCGGCAGGAATCGACGATTGTCTTGTGGGGAGGATAAGGGAGGACTATACGGTTCCTGCAGGGCTTAGTTTCTGGGTATCGGGGGATCAACTTAGAAAGGGTGCAGCGTTAAACGCCATTCAAATCGCCGAGGTTTTGATAAAGGAATATATCTAGAATGCCTTTCTTGGTAGCCCAGATTCTTGAAAGACTAAAAAGGTACATAAGTGAACAGAAGGAACACGATTTTACTGATCTGCCCCAAGGGATAAAAAACGGTTTATTAAGATACCTAAAGCAGGGCGAAGAGGTGCTCTTCACAATCAGAGACTTTAGAGCGATATACAAGGCCCCGAGATGGCTGGACAGCAACACGTTTTTTAACTCTTGGTTTATACTAACAAACCAAAGGATAATCATCGCAAGGAACTCGTCCTCATTTAAGAGGTTTAGGGACATCCCCCTTAAGACCGTCAAACGAGTCGATTATGAAAGTGGGACGTTGGAATCAAGACTCACGATTCACTCTCCGGGAGAGGTGGATATAATCGAGTTTCTGAGGGAAACAAGGGAGTTCTGCGGGGATCTAGGGGAAAAGATAAACGGGGCCCTGGAGAGCGCCCGAAAAAGAGGAGATATCCAAGGCCTCGATCTGATTCTTTGCATTAGGTGCGAGAGCAGGATTCCAAAGGGGAGTAAATTCTGTTCCGAGTGTGGCGTAAGGCTTGAGGGCTGATTGCACTTATTGGTCTCCTTGGTTCCGTTACAGGCCAGAGTAACCCGCCCTATCTATTTAGAGGTTAAACCTTTAAAATCGACCTGTTTTCATCTGCGGATTAGGCATCCGAGTCCCAGGATAATCAAATTCCAGGTTTTTGATTTATAATTTCTTAAGTAGGAGGGGTCCATGGGAGCAAATGTAAATCCATCGGTCTTGATAGGGCTAAGCGATAGAGACCTGGCTGGGGATTTGGTTGAATCCGTAAAGGGCAAGGGATTCGATTTTAGTATCGTAAACACAGGACAGGATATCATCGAAAGCGTTAGTAAAAAATTCCATAACATAGTCCTTGCCGATGCTTCGTTATCCGGCAGTCACGGCCTCGATATCCTAAGACGGATTAAATCCATTTCTCCGAATACCGAGGTCATCGTGGTTGCCGAATCCGATTCCTCTCCCGACATACGCATAAAGGCTATTTTGGAGGATTCATTCGCCTATATTGAGAAGCCGTTTAACCTTGAGTATGTAAAAGCGCTTATCTCGAAGGCACTCGAAAAACAACAATTGAGGCTACAGAGTAAAAAGAGACTCGATCAACTCCATTCCCTTCTCAGTGCGACCGAGGACATAACATCGCATCTAGATATGAAGAGACTCCTCAGGCAACTCGTCAAAAGGGCTCTGGTTCTTACGGAGAGCGAGTGCGGTTCTATTGCCCTCTTTGGAGACGATAAGGTGGTAATGCGGGAGTTCTGGGATGGAAAAAACTGGCAAGACCTATCCGGTTCCCAGGAGCTTGAAAGAGGGGTTTTGGAGGAGTTCTGGAAGGATAAAAACATATACATCTCGAATGATCCGGAGGAAAAGGAAAGAACAGGCGTTTTCTTCACACCCCTTCCCTGGGCGAGTTCCTATATCTGTGTCCCGATACTGGGTAAAGACGGGGAGTTTCTTGGAGTCATAGAGGTATGCAATAAAAGGCAGGGCGATTTTAGTCAGGATGACGACGCCCAACTCCTCGAAGGCCTAGCCCGAACCGCGGCAATAGCGATCGAGAATGCCAGGCTTTACGAGTACACAAGGGTAAAATCCGATCAGCTTAGGGAGTCGGAGCAGAAATACAGGGTCTTGGTTGAGAACTCCCCCGACCTTGTCTTTATAATCGAGAGTAACAGAATCAGGTACGCCAATAGGAAGGCTTTTAATATGCTTCTCCATAGGCCTGAGGAGCTTTATGGATTTAACGTCATGGACATTATAGCCCCCGGCTATAGGGATGTTTTTATGGAGAATCTGAAAAAGAAACTGAGAGGTGAGGATGTATCCAATTACGAGATCGTAATGATAAACAAGAATCGTGAAGAGGTGGTCTTGGATGTAAATGGGGTTCTCACTGAGTACCAGGGGAAACCGGCTATTCAGATAATAGGAAGAGACATAACCGACAGGAAAAAGGCCGATAAAGAGATGCTTAGACTCGCGGCGGCGGTAAGGAGTCTAAACTCCGCCGTTACGATCACAGATATGAATACCAATATAATCTACATCAACCCCGTTCATAAAAGGGTATTCGGATATGAGCTTGAAGAGCTCATAGGAAAGAAGAGCAGTATCCTCTATCCGTTCGACGATCCATCAGGGATCAGTAAAAAGATCTACGAGGCGATTCTCATAGTAGGATGGGAAGGCGAAAGGCTTGGAATGAGAAAGAACGGAGAGGTTTTTCCCGTCTACGAAAAAACATCCGTTGTAAAGGATAAGGATGGAAAGCAGATCGGAATCGTTTCCGTTGTCGAGGACATCACGCTGAGAAAGAGGCTTGAGCAGGCACTAAAGGAGTCCGAGGAGAGATACAGAACGCTCGTTGAAACCGCCAAGAGTGCTATTATCGCTATTGACGAAGATGGCAGGATCACTCTTTTTAACCCCTCAGCTGAGGAGCTCTTTGGGTACACAAAGGAGGAGGTCGAGAATAGGGAATTTAATATGCTCATCCCGGAAAGGCACAAGGACTTCTATAGATTGGGTCTAGAGAACCATTTCGGGGCCGAGATATCCGGTCTTCTGGGAAAAACCATAGAAATCACAGGGCTTAAAAAAGACGGAAGGGAATTTCCGATCGAGGTTTCGCTTTCCGCCTGTAGAATCGGCGGAAGGAGGATCCTAACAGCCATCATATTCGACATAACGGAGAGGAAAAACCTCCAGGAGCAGCTCATCCAGTCGGCGAAGCTTGCGGCAGTGGGAGAACTGATCGCAGGAGTTGCCCATGAGGTCAATAACCCCCTTGCCGTCGTCATGGGGTATTCCGAGATGATCCTAGGCGAGGAAAACATAGACGAACAGATTAGAAAATCCGTTGACGTGATCTACAACGAGGCCAATAGGGCCAGGAAGGTGATTCAGAACCTCCTTTCATTTGCACGCAAGCACAGCCCTGAGAAGCTCTATACGCATATAAACGATGTTCTGGAAAAGACCCTCAGCCTTAAGAAATACGACCTTAGAAAAAACAACATCGAGGTCATAAAGGAACTCGATCCCAACCTGCCAGCCACTATGGCAGACCCCAATCAGCTCCAACAGGTGTTTTTAAACCTTATAATCAATGCGGAACAGGCCATGATCGAAAAGGAGGGTAAAAGACGAATCACCATAACGAGCAGGGTGAAAAACGGCCAAAGCAGGATAAGACCTTCTGGAGACGACATAATAGAGATCTCATTCCGTGACACAGGTCCCGGTATCTCGGAGAAGAACATGAAAAACATATTTGACCCTTTCTTTACAACAAAGCCTGTGGGAAAGGGAACGGGGCTCGGTCTTTCCGTTTCGTACGGGATCATAAAGGAGCACGGCGGCGAGATCTACGCCGTAAGCAAAGAGGGTGAAGGGGCCACCTTCTTCATCGAACTGCCGATAACCACAAGTTAACGGATAAAACGTATTACGTTAATCCAAATAGCCTGCGGGGTATCTTTGTAAATATATCCCTATATGAGCACTCACCTATCACAACCCTGAGGAACGTTTCGCTTACCGCGTTCCACCTTCTCGCTACGTTATAGGTTATGAAGCTAAGGTTGTAGAGAAGTGAGGCCAGATAACCCGCGAATCTTAGATCATCTGTGATCTCTATATTAACCCTCTTTGTAAAGTCGTCCAGATTAAGGGGACCATCGCTTAGACCTCTATGAATCACCTC
>CAZWVA010000061.1:0-15347 GCA_964636885.1 uncultured Spirochaetia bacterium | reverse complement strand
CGAAATTGTTACACCGAATTCAAGGTACGGACCTAACATCGTGTTATCGTGTTTAACGTACCAAAATTCGACCAGATCCGCATTTTCTCCATCCCACACTTGAAGGGGCGGATTAGGACAAAGCCGCTTTCTACACTCCTCTGGTACTCTAACAACAAAAGCAGACCAACGGCTGTCCGTATAGGTAAGAGGGAGAACATCAATGTCCCATAGCGGATCTGCAGGGTTAGCTATGATCCAAGACTTTATGTCTCTCTCACATGGCGGTGGCGGGACCTCTTTTGTGAGTTCCCAATACCTCGTTGGGACGTTTATATGAGTAGGCATATCACAAACCTCCTTTGTTATAGATTTTTTAAACCCGGATTGTTGCCAATCCTACAGGGGAAACGGCTCACTAGTAAGAACGTTTCTATACCCCATCGATTCATTTATATCAAAAATGGAATTGGCTTGTCAAGGGGTTTTTTTAAAAAAGAAAAAATTTTTTAAGTAATAGACTTAACCCCGGTTACAAATATAACGAGAGTGAACACCTCATATGGCAACCTCGGACTTAAAGACCCGATAGGCTAATAAAGCAAATTCCCCAACCCTATGGCGAACGACTAGGGTAGCATCTCCATCGTAGGGGGTAGGTGTAAGGTTAATAATAACTAGCTTTGCCCCGGC
Source organism: uncultured Spirochaetia bacterium (assembly GCA_964636885.1). Lineage (GTDB taxonomy): Bacteria > Desulfobacterota_D > UBA1144 > Nemesobacterales > CSP1-2 > CAZWVA01. The sequence continues at coordinate 14,675 of CAZWVA010000061.1, read as the reverse complement.
ACGAAGTGCCACGTCTGGAAGAACATTTGCAGGAGAAACCTGCAGGGAAGAACCAATTACGAGAAGCAAATCTGACTCTCGGACCAGGTTCAGGGACTTCGTCCATGGAATTTGAGGAAGGAGCTCCCCGAAAAAAACGGCATTCGGCTTAAGGATACCCTCGCATTTCTGGCAAAGAGGGGGATTTTCTCCCGCCGTTACCCTTTCCATTACTTCATCCATGGAACACGTAGAACCGCACGAAAGACATATAGCCCGTCTTAAAGAACCGTGTAGTTCATGCACATTTCTAGAACCTGCATCTTGGTGAAGCCCATCTATGTTTTGGGTTATAATTCCCCTTAGCAAACCCCTAAGCTCGAACTCTGCCAATAGATAATGCGCGGGGTTAGGTTTTGCAGACTGACGTACCGGATAGAGTTGTATGGCATAGGAATAATACCGACTCGGATCCACTAAAAAGCCATCTAAGGAAACTACAGACTGATCCATTCTTTCCCAGAGCCCGCTGCCAGGAGAACGGTAATCAGGAATACCCGACTCAGTGCTGATACCTGCACCTGTTAAAGCCACAGGACTTGATGAAGATAAAACAAGACCAATAAACTCCCTCACTGCATCATTTAGGTCATTCATAAACAATTCCTTGCTCTACGATGAAGGTCGAAATTTATATGATACGATGTCTTTCCCGTCTTTAGTCTTACGAATAGGGCCAACAGTAATTTCCATCTCCATACCGAGCCTAAGTCTCTTCAAATCGTCGGCCTCTATTTGAGCCATTACCCTGACTCCTTCTGGAAAATCAACCAGACCCAATCCATAGGGAACTGGATAGTCGGGAAGACTTCTCCTCACGATTGTAAACGAATGGAGAGTACCTTTAGGGCTAAGCGGAGCATCCTCTAAATCATCTGAAAAGCAAGATGGACACGCGTAGTACTTAGGAAATGTATACTTTCCACAGGCCTTACACCGACCTGCGATAAGATGTGGATAGGGCTTCATAGAAAACAAATCAGGCCTATATATCTCGCTCTGAGCACCTTTTTTTTCGTTCATCTTTCGTTATACTCCTTGTTCTAGACACCTAATATGCTTACTACACAAGTGATTCCATCCATAGCTGGTTGAGCTCCACCCATCGTTTCTATGATGCCTACTTTTGCACCCTCTACCTGACGTGCTCCGGCCTCGCCTCGTAGTTGCCATACAATCTCTGCTGTCTGCAATAGTCCAGTTGCTCCTACTGGATGCCCCCGTGAAAGGAGACCTCCCCCTGGATTGACAACTATATCCCCACCGAGTGATGTTCTTTCTTCTTCGATCAGTCTAAACCCTGCTCCTTTCTCACAAAATCCAAGGGCTTCGTAAACCAACATCTCTGCTATCGAGAATGCATCGTGTATCTCAGCCACATCCATATCTTCAGGTCCTAATCCAGCCATCTCATACGCCATTTTGGATGTCCTAGCGACGTTCTCAGAAGGGTCACAAATCAGTTTTTCCGGACTGCTATACTTACCCGACTGGGCAGCACAACCGAGCACTTTAATAGGTTTTTTAGTTGCAAGCTCTTTAACTAAGTCTTCAGAGCAAAGCACAGCCGCCGCTGCGGCATCACCTACAGGACAACACTGACTACGCGTTAGGGGGTCAGCGATCATCGGGGAGTTAAGCACTTCCTCTATGGTGGTTTCTTTTCTATATTGAGCAATCGGATTTAAGGCAGCATGTTTACGGCTTTTAACTACGACTTTTGCCAGTTGTTCGGCTGTAACGCCGTACTCTTCCATATATCTTTTTGCCCTCATAGCATAAAGGGCTGGCATCCCCATTCCCATAGCAACCTCAATGTCATCCTCCTCAAGTGGCAAAGGACCTCCGGAGAGAATACGACTGAGGTTTTCCACACCAAGAGCCAAGGCGATATCGTATTGACCGTAGGCTATCGATCTCCAAGCCTCCCAAAACGAAAGCGTTCCGCTCCCACACGCTCCTTCAACATTCACAACCGGCTGTCCAACAAGTCCGATCTCTTTTAGTGTTCTCTGCCCTACCCCCATTCCCTGATAGACGTGTCCACAGAAAGCTATTTCTATTCTTCGTGGATGGATACCAGCATCCTTTATCGCAGCCCAAGCCGCTTCACGTCCCAGGATGTGAGCAGGTTTATCAGGAAACTTACCACAAGCAGTTGTTCCCACACCAAGTACATAAACACCCCTCATAATCGTAACCTCCTTAACCTAAGGCTCTTTCTATTTTAAATCATTTTGATCTTTAATTGCAAGCGTGATTTTTGGCTTTGACCGTGACAATAGCGGAATTAAAATCCCTGTTTTCCAATACGTCATTTAGCTAAGCAAATAAGAACCCTTTAGCTTCAGAACTTAAGAAGTTACTAACTAATGAATCACAAGCTATAAATAATCAATTTGCTTTTCACACCTTGTCAAAATATAATAGGGCCTTGACAGGTACGAAAAAAAAGCCGCCGAAGCCTAGCAAAAAGCTAATAGCAACGGCGGCAACCGGAAGGTGGAACAACCTAATGATACCTTCTACCAAGATACCATGTCAAGCTTTTAAATATTAACCTCAAAAACCGGGAGGTGTATCATGGCAATCAAACAACAGGATAAAACCAAAATAGTCCAGATCTGGGGAGATATATTGGACGAAGGGTTTACAAGCGTTCCCAATATACTTCTCCGTTACAGGTCTAATCTAGGAATTAAACCCCACCATCTTGCCCTAATAATCGATATAATGTCATTTAAATGGGACACAGAGAATCCCTTTCCAAGTTATTCAACTCTGGCACAAAGAGCAGGCGTTACAGAAAGAAGCATTAGAAAAACAATACAGGAACTAGAAGAAATGAATTTATTAATAAGAACACAAAGGTTTGATGAGGAAACCGGAGCCCAGATAACAACGATTTTTGATTTTCGACCTTTGATCCAAAGACTTATAGAGGAGGTGAAAAAAGCCAAAGAGGGGGGGGAACTAAAAGTCACCGGGGGGAGGAACTATAGTTCCTCCGGGGGGAGGAACTATAGTTCCTCCAAAGAATACTCATATAATAAGAAGACACAAATAAATAAGAGTACCCTTAAGGTAAGAAACGCCGAAAATGGAAAGAGCTCCAGTCTAAAAATGCCATTCCAAGCTGTTAAAGAAGAAAAAGAAAGGGTGCGTAAATATTTTAGAGAGGGGATTTTTAGAGAAAGACTATTTGAAGTATATGACAACCTACATAATATGAAACCAATTGAGGAATTGGTTGAAGAAGGGGCCTATAAGGCCTGTAAAGAGATTATGATTAACAGGGCAAGCGACTTATTTAAAAACAATATAAAAATGAATCCAAATCGGATTGCGGAGGAAGTTAAGCTAGAATTCCCATATGATAAAATCCCTAAGGATTATGAGAGGGCGAGAAATTTCTTTGTTGCAACGGTCTGCAATGTAATATCTGAGAAAATATCTAGGCTTTTAGAGAAATAACCGAGATCGTTTTTCAGGGCACCTATTATAGGTTGTTGCACCTTAGACTAAAAGCCAGTTTAAACCGCCTTACGAGCTCTATTTCATCTCCTATTTCTACAGTGTTGATTTTCAATTCCCTAGTGGCATCTATAATTGCTCTTATGATGGAGTTCTTAGTGATTCGTTCCTTTCTGTTTGCCCTTGATCTTTTTTTCATTATTTCTCTTTCAAGCTTTGAAAGGAATTCTAATTGGTCTTCCCTTAGTCTGAGAGTCAATTGAACTTCATAAGTTCTGAACTTAGGAACTTTCTTGTTTGTTTGATTTTGATCCTGTTCTTCTTTGTCCTTTGTAGATTGTTTTTCTATCTCTTGAACAGTGGGTTTTATCCAACCAAGGGGATCAACTCCGAGTACCTTTCTTCTAGACACGGCTGTCTACCTCCGTTGATAGACTTTCGTAGTCCTCGGCTCCGGTAGAACGGGGATCGTAGAGCATAATCGGCTTCCCGTGACTTGATGCTTCAGCAAGTCGAACGTTTTTTCGTATTACCGTTTTATAAACCTTATCTCCAAAGTATTCCCTTATTTTCTCCATGACTTCGCGAGAAAGGTTTGTTCTTACATCAAACATCGTAGGGACGATTCCAGTTATTCTCAGGTTTCGATTCAATCTCTTTTTAATTATATCAACAGTATGAAATAGCTTTCCCATACCTTCAAGTGCAAAGAACTCTGTTTGGACTGGAATTATTATCTCCGTCGCTACTGTAAGTGCATTAACGGTAAGAAGTCCAAGAGATGGAGGAGAATCTATCAATATGTAATCGTAATTAACTACTATTTTTTCAACGGCGTCTTTTAAAACCATTTCCCTACCAACCATTCCTGCGAGTTCTATTTCTACCCCTGAGAGGTTTATATTAGCTGGTGCAATAAATAAGTTATCAACTTGCGTTGCCTGGATAACCTCTGAAAATGGCCTTTCATCCATCATTACATCGTAAACGCTTCTCTGTACTTCATGGGGTTTTAACCCAAGGTGGATTGTACTGTTTGCCTGTGGATCTAGATCTATAAGCAGCATACTTCTACCAAATCTTGCTAGATATGCGCCGAGGTTGACTGTGGTTGTAGTTTTTCCACTTCCCCCTTTTTGGTTGATTATAGCAATTATCCTGCTCATTTATTGACTTCTCTACCTACCTTCCTTTGATAATTCTTGAACCTTTTTAATCAGCCACTTGTCGAGTTCTGATTTTATAAAACGCCATTCCCTCCCTAGCTTAAAAGCGGGTATACTGTGTTTCCTGATATGACGATAGAGAGTTCGAGGAGCTATCTTTAGATAATCGCTCGCTTCTTTGCTTGTCAAGACTTCTTCTTGGAACGTTTTACTCATAATAACACCATCTGCCTACTTTATGATTTGTTGTTCTTAATTGTTTTCTTTGCAGATTTTAGAAGACCATTTGTTTGTTGTCAATCGTATTTGTATTTATTTGTAAGAATTAGTGTTTTTATAGACAAATTTTTTGTTTCTTCTAAATTCTGTGTTGACTTTCTTCAGAGAAACATGATATAAAAGCTCTAAAGAGGCTGGTGTTACTAATTGCTGCTTCTAGAATCGGGCTTCTTGACCTTGAATTTAAATCAAGATTCGTCATAAGGAGGTACAAAACATGGGATTTCTGAGTAACTCACAACTTAAACAGTTTAGTTGTGGTGATGTTATTCCCGGTAGTAGTGGGATGCTTACCCTTGCTTTTGGTCCGGCTAGCGATGCGTTAAGTGGGGCTCCTGCAGGTAATGCCGCATATCCATTCTGGTTTGGATGGTATCATTGTAAGAATGGTGAAGAGCTAAAACGCTGGAAGAATTCGGAGACTTACGTTGCTTATTTTGTTACAAAGGGTAAATTCAGGATCCTGAGCGAGGGACAGGTAAAAGAGGTTGGGGCTGGGGATTGGGTTGGCTTTCCACCTCAAACGGAATACGAGGTTCAAGCTACAGCAGATGGCTCGGAGTTAATTTGGGTGTATGTGCCGCCTAAAGCGGGTTAATACTGTTTCTGATTTAATAAAAAAACGAGGCTTGAGGGCCAAGCGGGGATTTATATCCTATCAGTTTAGTTAGTGGCCTCTTGTTAATTAATCCTTCCATTTGTAGGGATAGGAGAGTGTTTATTCATTTATAGACCTGAACAGACAAGGGGATGTTTATTTTGATGGCATTTTTGCTAGAGGTCTATTCTTTTCATGGCTTCTTGGTATTTGCCTTCCACATCTTGTAGGGCTAGGTGTTGATATACCTTGAGGCTTTCCTTAGAACTGTGTCCGGTAATCAACATAAGCTCTGCGTCCGTAAGCCCGTGCTTTGTGAGCCAAGTTATTGCTTGATGTCTGAATGTGTGAGGAGTCGCCTTAACTCCCACCTTGTCGGCATAGTATTTTACTATCTGTTGTATTCTTCTAGTGGTGTATTTAGTGTTGTTTCTGGTTTGGAATAGAAACCTGTTCTTGGGTCTGCCTTTGATATAGATCTTAAGTGCCGTTTTAAAACTCTGATTAAAAAACACATACCTGTCCTTTGAACCTTTGCCTTGTTCTATAAATATCTTGTTTTCGTTTAGGTAGATATCGCTCATTTTTATATTTGCTAATTCACTATTCCGTACTCCAGTAAAGAAGAGAAGCTTAAGCATAAGCTCATGCTGGAGGTTACCGGCCTTTTCGATTTCATTATAAAACCTCTTAAAATCGTCTTCTGAAAGGATGCGGGGTAATTTTTTAGGTTTTTTGATTGGGTGGAGATCGAGTGTTTCCCTAACCCTACGGTAAACGTATCTGAAGTCGTTGTAATTCCAACCTTCTTGTTTTACGATTCTAATTATCTTTTTTATAGCTTCTTCTTTCGTGTTTTTAAAAGGTGTTGCGAAATTGTCTGCCTCTTCCACTGTATACCTCCGACTTTGGATTATAGCAGATTTCCTTATTTCGTGCATTTTCATTTTTGCGAAATTTTTTTACACTTCCCAAAAACATGCTATAATCACACAACGACATGCTCTTAAGTAATATGCCTACGTATACAAAAAACTGTATTTCAGGAGGGGACAGTGCCTCTAGATTTTGAATTTACCGAAGAACAAGAGATGTTTAGAGATACGGTAAGACAGTTTGGGAAAAATGAAATCGAGCCGCTCGTGGAGGAATATGAGAGAAAAGAAGAGTTTCCAAAAGAGCTTTTTCCCAAGCTTGGAGAGATGGGTTTTTTAGGGATCAATTTCCCTGAAGAGTACGGCGGGGTAGGGCTCGACAAGGTGACCGATTGCATCTTTGCTGAGGAGATGGGAAAGATATGTGCGGGGATAGCCATGTGTATAAATGCCCATACGGGTTTAGCCCTTTTCCCCATATATAAGTTTGGAACGGAGGAACAAAAACAAAAGTACCTTGTGCCTGGCATTGCTGGGGAGAAGATAGGAGCACTTGGGCTTACGGAGCCTAATGCGGGTTCTGATGTTCGTAGTATTCGTAGCCAGGCTGTTAAAGAAGGTAATAAATACATACTCAATGGAAGCAAGACCTGGATCACAAATGGGTGCATGGCTGATTTTACAATTGTCGCTGCTTACACGGATAAAACCAAAAAGGGGGAGGGCATTAGTCTATTTATTGTTGAAAAGGGTTTTCCGGGGTTTAAGGTAGGTGGCAAAATCCATAAACTGGGTCACAAGGCGGCGGATACTGGGGAGCTTGTTTTTGAGAATTGCGAGGTTCCCGAAGAGAATCTTTTAGTCGGTGAAGGGGGATTTGAACGTGCTATGGCAACCCTTCTTGGAGCGAGGATCACTCATGCGGCCAAATCGGTTGGCATGGCTCAGGCTGCTTTCGAGTATGCCCTAGGATATTCCAAGGAGAGGGAAGCATTTGGAAGGCCTATATCCAAATTTCAAGCAATAAGCTTCAAACTGGCCGATATGGCAGTAAAAATAGAGACTGCCAGGCTCTTGGTTTATAAGGCCGCTTGGCTTTATAGTCAGGGAAAGCGATGTGTGAAAGAGGCCTCTATGGCTAAACTGTATGCTGCGGAGGTAGTTCAGTGGGTGGCTACGGAGGCTGTGCAGGTCCTTGGGGGATACGGATACGGGGTTGAGTATCCGGTGGAAAGGTACTATAGGGATGCAAAGCTTGCTTCTCTTACAGAGGGAACTTCTGAGATTCAGCATATCGTCATAGCTCGCGAGCTTGGAATTTAGGAAGAAGGCAAAGGCGTTATTCCGCTATTGCTTAATTACTCAAGAAACTTTTATTATTATTTTTTTGTGGTAGATTCTTTTACCAAAATCCGTAAAGGGGGAGAAAGATGGCAGGTGTAATCCCAAGAGTAGAAGATGCACGTGAGGTACTGAAAAAGCATAGAATAGCAATTGCAGGTATTGGAGAAACGGAACAGGGAAAGATCCCCAATAAGAGCTCCTTTCAGTTTCTTTCCGAGGCTTCTAAGCTCGCAATAGAAGATGCCGGGATAAAAAAATCGGATGTGGATGGCTTAATAACCGCATTTTCATTGGTAGAGCATACATTTATGCACTGCACTACATTCGCGGACTACTTCGGTCTTAGACCTAGATATTTTTCTTCAGTTGCGATAGGTGGGGCAACTGCGGTCTGGATGGTTGCTGAAGCGGCTATGGCTATCGCTTCTGGACAGGCTGAGGTAGTGCTATGTGTTAGAGGTGATAACACTCTTTCCGGTATTTCTTCCTCCGGTATGGTTGCACTAATTCGAGAAATGTGTCATGCGGAATTTGAGTTTCCTTATGGATTGACTACTCCTGGAGGATATGCTCTTGCAGCTCAAAGGTATCTACACGAATATGGGGCAAAACAGGAACACCTTGCCGCAGTCGCTGTTACAATGCGTAAGCATGCATCTATGAAGGAAAATGCTATGAATAAGGAGCCCCTTACTATAGAGGATGTTATAAACTCCCGTATTATAGCTGCGCCGCTTCATAAGTACGATTGCTCGATAATCTCTGATGGCGGTGCCGCCTTTATCGTTACTACTGAGGAAAAGGCTAAGGCTTTAGGAATTCAAAAACCACTTGCCTATCTTTGGGGAATGGGGCAGGGATACTCGCATCAGTATCTTACCACCTTAAAAGACTTAAACCAGATCTATAATGCGATTGAGGGTTCTGGACAAAGAGCTTTCCAAACAGCTGGGATAGGTCCTAAAGATGTTAACGTTGCTTTCCTCTACGATTGCTTCACTATAACCGTTATTTTAGAAATAGAGGGACTCGGTTTTGTTCCAAAAGGGGAGGGTGGCCCATTTGCACTTGAGGGGCGCATGGAGATTGGAAAGGATCTCCCTGTTAATACTCACGGAGGACTCCTTTCTCAGGCTCATCTGGGTGCAATGCACCATGTGGTTGAGGCAACAATACAGCTTAGAGGGGAGGCAGGACCGAGGCAGGTAAAAAACGCCGAGGTGGCACTGGTGCATGGAAACGGCGGAATCGTTTCCGCTCACAGCACGATTGTTTTAGGGAAACAACCGCTTTCTTAAAAAGCAAAGGAGAAAGGAAAGATATGTCTGAAGTAACTGAAAAAAAAGGAAAATATGAAAAACCCCTACCAGAGTTTCGTCCGGAAACCAAACCATTCTGGGAGGCCTGTAAAAGGCACGAACTAGTTTTACCAAGATCAAGGACGACAAATGAATTCTTTTTCTATCCACGTGCGGTTTCTCCGGGGGAGGATATGTCTCAGGACATAGAATGGGTCAAGGCAAGCGGTAGAGCAAAAGTGTGGACATATGCTATACATCATATGGGGCCTACCAAGGCCTATCAAGGAGAGCCGCCCTATGTGGTTGCGTTGGTAGAAACTCAAGAAGGGGTAAAGATGATGACCAATATAGTAGGATGTGACCCCAATGAAGTTCGTATTGGAATGGAGGTCGAGGTTGTGTTTGATGATGTTACTCCTGAGGTAACGTTACCCAAATTTAAGCCTGTGGGTAAGTAATGGTTATTTAAACTGAATGGCTGTAAAAAATAGGCAAGGAGTAAGAAGGCATGTCTCAGGAAATGATTCGGCTCTATTATGAAGACCTAAACATCGGCGATGAGCATCAAAGTACCGGTAGGACGATTACCGAAACCGACGTAGTAAATTTTGCAGGGCTTTCGGGTGATTTTAATAACATGCATATCGATGAGGAGTTTGCCAAAAAGACGGTGTTTGGTACCAGAGTAGCCCATGGACTTTGTGTTCTCTCTATTGCTTCGGGGTTGTGGTTTACGATGCCCAGATTGGCTACAATAGCCTTTATGGGGCTTGAGGACTGGCGATTCTCGGGTGCTGTAAAATTTGGAGACACCATACGAATAACACGAAAGCTTGTTGAAAAGAGAGAGCATAAGCGTCCCAACATGGGATTTCTTATATTCGATGTTAATGTTCATAACCAAAACGACGAGATTGTTCAGAAAGGCAAGTGGGTGATTTTAGTTCAAAGAAAGGAATCCTAAATAGGGTTTACTCTCCCTTCTTTAAGTCTACCGTTGCTAACCATTAGCCTATATTCTTAGGCATCCATGCTCTGTTTGCAAGTCAGAGTTCAGGGATCGGTGTTTTATCAAAAATCTTTTGTTTACAGCTAGATATGACTGAATTGGTATGTACTTTAAAAGAATAAATTCGTTAAACAAAAAAAATATCTTGACATTACTATGCAAAGTGTGCTAAATGCTATTTCATAACGTTTAGAAAGCGGTCTTGGAGGAAAGGAAGCGTTTAACAACATAAAACAATACCTAAGAAAGGAGGTATGGAGAGATATGGTTCCAGTAGAAGCTTTGCTCGGTTATGTTTTGTTGCTAGTTGGTTTTGTGTTCTTCGGTAATGGCGCGACCCTATTAGGAAAGACCGGAGCCAAGGAAATAGGCGTGTTGAATCTAGGGGTGGGTATACTTATCACGATAGCGGCCTGGAAACTTCATACACTTGGATTGACCGCTGCCACTGCCCTAGTTTGTGTTTTTGCTCTGATTTACTATATGGTCGCTGGTATTTTCTGTTTGGGCTATGACGCTAAGGGGCTCGGTTGGTATTGTTTGTTTGCCACTATTGTGTTCCTTTGGTATGCTTACCACTTCTTTGGGCTTGGAGCAGCTGGTTTCTGGTTTGCGATTTTCTGTTTGGCGTGGGCACTGTTAGTGCTTCTGGCGTTTCTTGCACTTTCTCTGGGAAAGGGAATAGCAACCACTGTCGGTTGGCTTTTTATTATAGAGTCTATTCTAACACTTTTGATTCCTGGAATGCTACTCCTCACGGAAAAGTGGAACCCATTCGGCGGAGTACCTCAGTGATGTAATATTTCAAAAAGAAGAGGTTATTTATAAAGAGGATTATATCAAAAGATATGATCCTCTTTATAATGTTGCTTTATGTTTCTTTAACTGGCTGTATTTCCTTCATTTTTTCGTATAAAAGCTTTAGCCGTGCTTAAAAAAAGCCGGAAGGGGAGCTTTATTAAAAAAAGTAGAACAGATGGACGAAAAAAAATAGAAGCAAAAAGCCAAAGGTCTCTGGCACTAAGATACATCTTAGAGTCCCAAATTCCCATTTGTCCTTTTATAACAATAGAATCGCCTTCGATCCCTGCTTCTTTTATTACGATTTCAAAATCACCGGCTGGACTAACGACTTTCAAATAAAAAAACCTCTTCCTCTTTTTTCTAGAAAAAAACGGCTCCGAAAACCTGGAAAACGCTTAAACGAGCGTTTTTTTATACCATTTGGGAACCCTTTCACCCAAGAAAATATTCACAGTTTTTGTTTCTAGATAATGATCAAGCCCCTCTTTCCCAAGCTCCTTTCCAATACCACTTTGTTTAAAACCGCCATAAGGGGTTTCCGGAATTATTCCACCATACGTATTAACCCATATATAACCAGCCTTAACCGCTTTTGCTACTCGAAACGCCCGTTTAATATCCCGTGTCCATACACCACCTGCAAGTCCATAAATAGTACCATTCGCTATTCCTATTGCCTCCTCCTCAGTTCTAAAAGGCATCACTACAATAATAGGCCCAAAGATCTCTTCACATGCAACAGTTGCGGATGGTTTAACGTTGCTCAACACCGTTGGAAGAAAGAAGTATCCCTTAGAAAACTCAAGCCCATTAGGGCGACTACCACCACAAAGAAGCGTGGCTCCTTCCTCTAGCCCCTTTTTTAAGTATCCCTCAACCATATTGAATTGATCTTTAGACACCAATGTTCCTATCTCTGTCTCTTCATCCGTCGGGCTGCCAATACGTATATTCTTTACTCTATCTATAAAATTGGATAGAAACTCATCATAGATCCTTTCATGAAGCAGTAAGCGCGTAACAGCAGTACAGTTTTCTCCCTGATTGAAGAATCCACCTCTTAGATTAGCTTCTATACAATCATCTAAGTCTACATCGTCAAACACTATATTAGGAGCCTTGCCTCCAAGCTCAAGCGAGACCCTTTTGATTTGTTGAGAAGCCGTACTCATTATATGCCTACCGACTTCTGTAGAACCCGTGAATGCGATCTTGCTTATTGCGGGATGTTCTACTAGAGCCTGTCCAGCTATCTTTCCTTTCCCTGGACATACATTAAATACACCATTGGGAAGTCCTGCTTCGGTACAGATACGAGCCACTTCGATGATTCCGCATGGGGTAAGCTCCGCAGGCTTTAAGACTATCGTACATCCAGCGGCTAGAGCCGGAGCAACCTTCCAGGCCGCAAGAAGCAAGGGAAAGTTCCATGCAACTATGTGTCCAACAATACCTACAGGCTCTCTTAAAGTAATACTCAAGAGATTATCAGAGATCGATAAACTTTCTCCACTAAGCTTTGTGGCAGCCCCGGCATAATATTCAAAAGTCCTTATTACTCCGCTTAGCTCTATGTGATAGCTTTCACGAATGGGTTTACCCGTTTCGAGTGTATTAATAAAAGCAAGCTCTTTTCTATGTTGTTCTAATGACTCTACAATTCTATAAATAAGCCTCCCTCTTTCAGCAGGGGGGGTACGAGACCATTTCTCGAAAGCACCCCGAGCGGCTTCTACAGCACGGTCTATATCCTCTTTGTCGGCTTGGGCTACCTCTGCAAGCGGCTCCTCGGTAGCAGGGTTCTCTCTAATATAAGTTCCACCATTAAGTGCCTCTACTTCTTTGCCATCTATAAATAACCCGTACTTTCTCAAAACATCCCTCATCCAAATTTAAATAAAAACCCCCCTGGAGATTACCCAGGAATAATCCAAGGCTCTCCCCTTTCTCACTAAACATGTCAATCAAGCTCACCAGAGCAAGCTCTAGACTCTTGATTAAGGAGAGCAGGGCTGCCGAAAGAGCAACCCTGCTCTTGTAAAAAGTCAGAATCAACTAACACTGACTATATATAGGCAGGAGGAAGCGATGGCGCATATTATACTTAAACGGCGTTGCGTAGAGAAGCATACCAAAGTCTTTTTCCGGATCTCTAGTGATCGTCTTCGTCCATATGGTTTTAGCAGGTGGTATAATCAAGTTGAATGTGAAGCTGATAAGACCTATTATCTCGGTAGCAGGTATCTGCCCACCCATATAGTCGTATGGTGTCCCCGACATATACCATGCGCGGATATCAGCACCAGTTGCCGTGCGGATACTGGCTGGGTTTAGCTGGAAGCGATGCCCAGTTCCGAATCCCGGAGGGAGTTCAGACGGAAGATAGGTAACCTCGTGTATGCTCTTTATCACATCTGGCTCGGTTGTAATACGATAGTTCATCCGGCCCCAGTCGGTTTTACCATAAAAGGTCGGCCTTACAGAAAGCGGCTTATCAGAGTAGCGCCCATTGGCCGTATGGAGAACATAGCCACGGCGCTCCATTAACATGTTAAAGTAGTTATTGTTCGTCCCGTGCTCAAATGCAGCGATATAAGCGGCCTTTTTAGGAAATCCAAATGGTTCCTTTCCTGCCCAAATAGGGGAATCATTTGAAAGATACATATATGGATAGTATCCAGCTTTATATGTGACACCGTCCGGTGCATCTACAGTGGCAGCGAAAGTCACTCCCATTTCCATGTAGGGTCCAAGCATCGTGTTTCTGTGGATAACGTACCAGAACTCTATAACGTCATCATGAACCTTTATTGGTTCAGGAGTGATCTTTTTCATGTTGTTTATATCAGCACGAATAACAAACGCCATCCAGCGGCTCTCAGTATAAGTCAGGGGGATAATATCGTAGTCAAATATTGGATCAGCTACACCCTGGCTTATAATATGGATTCTATCCCTGTCAAGTGGAAGGGGTGGTACCTCCCCTTCTGCTAACCATGGATAACTGTGTTCATTTCCTTGTATACCCATTTGAATAAACCTCCTTATCAGATTTTAATTAGGTCTTTTTTCAACGCAAACAACCCTTATGATCCCTGGCTGATCGGGAACTGCTGACGGAGACCATATTTGTATGGTGTCGCATATCCTCTATATGAAGCTGGACGCTCATATGTCTCTCTCCAAAGTATCTTGGGAACCGGGATTACGAGATCAAACACGAAGGAAATAAGACCGGTAACCTCGGTGATCTTCAGCTCGGTACCCATGTTATCAAACGGTGTACCCTGCATGAACCAGTTAATGGCGTCACTGGAAGCCGTACGGGTATGCTCAGGCTTAATTTGGAAACGATGGCCCTTAATACCAAACTGAGGTGGAAGCTCTGAAGGTATGTATGTTAGCTGCCACTCGGAGCTTGAAACGTCGGGTCTAGTAACAACCTTCATATTAAACTTACCCCAGTCAACCTTGCCATAGAAGTATGGAGGGGTTACCTGTTTATCATCGAATTTACCGGTTGCGCTATGCATTAGGTACCCATTACGGGACATAGCAAATCCAAAGAAATCAGTACCTTTCTCCCCGCCATGAACAGTGATTCTAATGTAAGACATCTTCTTGGGAAATCCAAGAACACGACCGGCATCCACAGGGGCATCACCGGTGAGGTACATGTATGGATAGTAGCCAGCTTTCCAAACATTACCCTTCGGGTCTTTGTAAGTAGCCGAAATTGTTACACCGAATTCAAGGTACGGACCTAACATCGTGTTATCGTGTTTA
>CAZWVA010000060.1:0-15525 GCA_964636885.1 uncultured Spirochaetia bacterium | reverse complement strand
CTTCCAAACCTATCCGAGGCGGATTTTACGAACCCAGGATCCTTTACGGCCGCCGTGTTTATAGAGACCTTATCGGCCCCCGCGAGGAGGAGCCGTCTTATGTCCTCTAGTGTTCTTACCCCGCCTCCAACAGTAAGTGGGACGAAAACCTCCCCAGCCGTCCGCTCCACAACGTCTATCATCGTCCTTCTTCCCTCGAATGAGGCCGTGATATCGAGAAAGGTGATTTCGTCGGCACCCTCTTCGCTATACCTCTTTGCGATCTCCACCGGGTCCCCGGCATCACGTAGGTTTAAGAACCTTACCCCCTTTACAACCCTTCCGTCCTTTACATCCAAGCAGGGAATTATCCTCTTTGCAACCATTCGGAAACCCTTAAATCAAGCTACAAATAAAAGACGTATGATACCGATTCGCGATACATGAGGGCTTGCACCATGCGTCTTGTATCCTCTCCGTTTATTCATTGTAAACGGTCACGAAAACCTCTCTATCGCTTCCCTAAGGTCGATCCTACCGGTATATATTGACTTACCAAGGATAACGCCTATAAGGCCATATTCCTCTAAGGAAGAGAGGCCTTCTATGTCTTCCATCTTACCTATACCGCCAGACGCCACAACTGGAATGGGGGAGGATCTAACGAACTCCCTTGTGGAGTCCAGGTTAACCCCCTCCATGGTACCGTCGCGGTCGACATCTGTGTGAATGACTACGGAAACACCCACCGATTTTAGGTCGTTAAGAATGGACCCTGTATCTAAATCCATGACCTCCTTCCATCCCCTGACGGCGATCCTTCCCATCTTGGTATCGACCCCAACGGCTATCCTCCGGGGAAACCTCTCGCAGGCCTCGATTAAAAGATCACGGTCATAAAATGCCGCGGTTCCTAGTATGACCCTTCTTACCCCTAGTTCCATATAGCACTCGATCGTCTTAAGGTCTCTTATACCACCTCCAACCTGCACAGAGGAAGAAACGGATTTCACTATATCCTTTATCACATCGAGGTTTCTCGGCCTTCCTGAGAACGCCCCGTCAAGGTCAACCAGATGGATGAGGCCCGCCCCGCAGTCCTCCCATCTCCTCGCTACGTCGGAGGGGTTCCCGGAAAAGACCGTTTCTGTACCCTCTTCTCCCTTTAGAAGCCTCACACACCTTCCTTCTTTTAGATCGATGGCGGGAATTATAAGCACTTACCTTTACTCCACAAGATGGCCTCTATTTACAGATGAAAGTGACCTACACAGATAAAACGATTCACGATGATAATGAGTTTTACATCCCACATCTTGTATCTTTCATCGTACCCGTCTTCATTTCGTAGTCGAGTATTTAACCAAAAAATCATTGAGCCTATCCGCTACCTCTACAGTTCCCTCCCTTGCGAGTTCGTCAGCGGTTATCCACTTTCCTTTCCTCCGTATAAACTTATTGAGTTCGAAGATGTTCTCTAAGAGGAATCTCTGGGTTTCTGCGAAATAGCCCTCCCATAGTGTCTTGCCGTTTGAGGTGTCAATCAATTGAACGCCAAAGGCAACCGAGGCCGGGGAGGTTATCCCCAGTTCTCCGCCCTCTCTCTCCCTGTATTCGGATATACTCCCAATTAAAACGGCATCGGCACCCAGGTTCTTTCCGGCTCTAAGGGCGATGTCTCTATCGGATAGGTTAGGATTCCCTTCTTTCACCCTCAGAAACTCCTCTTTTGATGGTTCGGGAGGGATAATGGCTATCCCCTTCGATTTTGTCGTTAACTCTCCGTAGAGGGCATCGGTCAAGAACCCCTCCTTTTGTCCGATCCCTTCGAGTCTTGAGGAAAACGGCATCAAAGCGACCCTTTTTATACGAATAGAGGCTTTCTCCTCGGTCCGATTCACCTCTCTTACGGAAGAGGCACAGGAGAAAAGAGACGCAATGAGAATAACAAGTAGGAGCGAAGAGAAGCTAAGGGATTTCATCTCCTTTATAAATATACAGGAATATGGGATTAAGGAAAGTAGCGAGCCTTTCGGCATCTCGCCTAACCGCCCTTTTCCAATTTTAGGAGAGTGACAACCGCAGGGGCGTTTACCTTATTGGGGCAAATGTAAGACCGAGGCCGTTATTTATATTTATAAACATCGAGCCAGATCGGTACTCACCTGAGAGATAGCCGTTCTCGAATGACACAGGGGTGAGTCTGATTCCGAGCAGTGAGAAAACAACCTGTCCGCCGTGTGTGTGGCCGGCAAGGAAGACGTCGTAATCGTTCTCTTCCGCAGATTCAACGAACCCTTTGAAGGTTGGTGGGTAACAAAGACCTTGAGGGGGTGTATAGGGTTTTTGCTTACAGAGCTTTTAGTGATTCTGCATTCGGACGTTTGCTGTAGATGTTTGTAACGAAGGTCATAAGAACCCTTTCCGACTGTAGGTCGCTTATATGAACTATTTTAAGGCCATCTAGATCGTCGGGAAGACCTTGAATCCGTACCCTAACAGCTCGGTTCTAACCGTTTTTGTATCGAGATAAACCCTTGCCGGGACATAGAGCGCCCGCAACGGCAATCGCCAATACAAGCCACGCATGAACCCACCCTATAGCCTCTGATCTATATGTTAAAGAAACGAAAGGTCTTATGATCTCCACGCGGAAAAAAGAACCCCTATCTGCAGGATAAAAACAAGCACAATCCAGTTGGAAATTATCGTATTGACTTAGTAGTGGAAGGAACTAAAACACGACTTGCAGTCGAATGCGTCGGTGATAGATGGCATCCACCAGAAAAATGGTGGGATGATCGCATACGACAGCTCGAGTGGGCAGAATGGACTTTTTTCCGGGTTTGGGGGGTAGCGCTTTCTACTGGGATCCGGATTCTGCTATGGCACCTATATTATCAAACCTCGATAAGTTAAGAATTCAGCCGGGATAAAATTTTCTTTTATACGGAGTTCTCCAAAGTTTGAGAAAAGCGGTATTTCCTATAAACTTTGACAAACACTACGCTTCGATTTATCGTATTCCCATGCCGATTTCCGAGAGGGAAGAAAGGCTCATTGACAGGATGCTTAGCGGCGATCGCGTGGCGCTTGCCCGCCTTATAACGCTTGTTGAAAGCAAACACCCTTCCGTATTTGAGATCCTTAAGAGGATAGGCTCAAAACCGGGTAGGTCCTACATAGTAGGGATCACAGGCCCCCCTGGGGCAGGGAAAAGCACAATCGTAAACGAGCTTATACTCTCTCTTCGGAAAAGGGATAAAAGGGTCGGTGTGGTGGCCGTCGATCCAACAAGTCCCTTTACAGGAGGGGCCGTCCTCGGGGATAGAATCCGGATGCAGGACCACGCACTTGACGAAAACGTATTCATAAGGAGCCTGGGAAGCAGGGGGAGTCACGGTGGGCTCTCAAAGGCCACAAAGGAGATAATAAAGCTCTATGACGCATTCGGTATGGACTACATCATCATCGAAACGGTGGGCGTAGGACAGACGGAGCTTGACATCATACGGCTTGCGGATACCGTGATCGTCGTACTCGTCCCGGAAGCAGGAGACTTCGTCCAGACCATGAAGGCCGGGCTCATGGAGATAGGAGACGTCTTCATCGTGAATAAGGCGGATAGAGAAGGAGCGGATAGGATCGCGAGGGAAGTCGGGTTCATGATGTCACTAAAGCCCAGGGAAGACGGCTGGAATGTGCCCGTACTCCTCACCTCGGCCCATGAAGGCAAGGGGATAGAAGAGGTGGCAAAAGAGATAGAGAGACACAGGTCCTTTCAGGCCGAAAGGAGCCTCCTTAGAGAAAAGAGGGAAAAAAGACGGGAGGAGGAGTTCTCTCAGATCCTCTCTGAGATTATAGAGCAAAGGATCTCCGAGAAGCTAAAAGAGGGGGAGGTTAAAAGGGTCTTAGCCCTCGTTAAAAGTGGCGAGATAGACCCCTACGAAGGGGCTGAAATCGTTATCTCAAAGATCCTTTAACGTTAAAACGTGGCTCCTCAGACCGTATATATATTAGCATATGGAATACGCCTTCTTAGTACCCCTAGTCCTAATACCATTCCTAGTACTCGCCAATCTCTCTACACCCGAAGACAACGATGACGCATATACCCATAGGCGCTGGGAGATGGTTGAAAAACAGATCATATCGCGCGGTATCCAGGATCCAAGGCTCATTCGGGCAATGCTCAAGATCCCGAGGCATAGGTTCGTTCCCAAAGATATGAGGGAATTCGCCTACAGCGATAATCCCATACCAATAGGAATGGATCAGACGATTTCCCAGCCCTATATAGTTGCCCTCATGACGGAACTCTTAAAGCTAAAGGATGGGGAAAGGGTATTAGAGGTAGGAACCGGTTCGGGGTACCAGACAGCTATACTGGCCGAGATGGGGTGTGAGGTCTACACTATAGAGATAATCGAATCCCTCTTGGAAAACGCAAGGCAGATCCTAGAGTCCCTGGGCTATAGAAACATACATTATAGAGCCGGTGATGGATATAAGGGCTGGGAGGAGTATTCCCCATTTGATGCTATAATAGTCACAGCCGCTCCGGATCACATACCTCAACCACTATTGGAACAGCTTAGGGTTGATGGGAGAATGGTAATCCCGGTCGGAGACCTGTACCAGGAACTCATACTCATAAAGAAGACCGTAAAGGGCGTCGAGATGAAGACCATAACACCCGTCCGTTTCGTTCCCATGACAGGCGAGGCGCAAAGATCGAAGAAGAACTAGGTCGAAATCTAAAGATCGAGGCTTACCATGTCCCCTTTCTCTATTTGCCTCGTACTCTCGATTATGATGCCCGTCGATGTATCCCTTTCCACCTTAAGCACGGCTATCTTGCCGACGAGGGAGGGAGGAATAGTTACGGTTTTTCCAATATCCGGATCGAAGGCCTTGCGGGGAAGCTTGTAGATTGAAAACGTATTTCCGGGAACCACTCCATCCTCTTCTCCAACATCGAGGTAGGCGATATCCCCCTTGCCGCTGAGCTCTATGTTATTAAGGGTTTCAACCACAAAACCCTCTAGCTTTTCGTTTCCCTTCTTGAGCACCACCTCTTTTACAGACGGCTCTACGGGTCTAATCCTTGCCCCACGTGTGATCTCCCTAAACGAGTTTGTAACCCTTGCGGATGACATCTTATTTCCCAGAACCTCCGATACCTCAATCTCCCCGAGTATGGCCACCTTATACCCCACCCTTCTTCCGGTTATTGGATGAAGCACGACCTTAGAGGTACGGAATACGGTGAACCTGTCCCCGGCACGAACCCCGTCGTCCCAGCCGACGTTTGTATAAACCGTATCCCCCTCGCCAAGGAGGATCTTGGGGGGATCGGAGCTAAGAATGGTTCCCATATGCTCCCATTCGTCGGGTGCGATAAAACCCTCGTGTCCTCCCCGGGAATAGTAGAGCACAGGGGGTGGGGGCTCCATCTCCTTAAGGGATGCGACCCTCGTTTGAGGTGTAACTTTAACCACGGGAAGCTTGGGAGGCCTGGGTTTTAGGCTAAGCACCTCACCAGGATAGATGAGGTTTGGATCGTCGATAAAGGGGTTTATCTCCCAAAGCCGGGGCCAGAGTAGGGGATTATTAAAGAACCTCTTTGATATATCCCAGAGGGTATCTCCGGGACGGATCACATATATGGTTGTACCACCCTTAGGCTCAGGGAGCCTGCCTTGGGCCAGGGCCATACCGCCTAAAAGAACGGCCGCTAAGATCAACCTTAATCGCATCCCACCAAACCTCCGTTAAAAGATTTTTAAAGCCCCTTCAACGTAAGTACCGCAAATCAGATAAAATCTAACACCTTTTTAAAACAATTAAAAGAGGGGGCTCTCTAATCATAAGGCTATAGTGCTTTTCTTAAAATGAGCTAAAATTATCTACGGGAGGGATAAAGATGCCAAAGGTCTTAGTGGTTGAAGACGATGAATCCTTAAGGAATCTCTACAGTAAGAGTCTTAGACTCAAGAACCACAGGGTTGAAACCGCCGTTGACGGTGCGGATGCCCTGGTTAAGGTGGGGCTCTTCAGGCCCGATGTGATCATACTCGATATTATAATGCCTGAGCTAAGCGGAATAGAGGTTCTAAAGATCCTAAAATCCGATCCCGAGTTTAAAAGGATCCCCATACTCATGCTTACAACCGCTTCCGAGATAAACACGATTAAAGAGTGTCTTGAAAACGGTGCAACGGGCTATATCCTAAAGGGTGGTTCTCCAGAGGACATAATAAGGAAGATAAATAACATCATAGGTCCACCCGAGTAGATGTTTGGGATTTAATCTCGATTATCTTATCGAATATCCTCTCCGCTATCTCCGTCTTTGTCATAATAGGAAGCTCTTCAACCCTTCCCCATCTATCCACAAAACAGACCATGTTCGTGTCTTCACCGAACCCGATACCGGGTTTTGATATATCGTTTGCAACTATGAGGTCCGCGTTCTTCTTTCTTAGCTTTCCGAGTGCGTTCTCGACTATATTCTCACTCTCGGCGGCAAATCCGACCACTATTCTGCCGTTTTTGTGCCTTCCAACCTCTAAGAGGATGTCCTCTGTACGCTTGAGCCTGAGCGTGCTCTCTTTTGAGGTCTTCTTTAGCTTTCCCTGAAAGGTCTCGACCGGTCTGTAATCCCCAACTGCGGCCGCCTTTATTACGATTGTAGCCCAACTGAGGTTCCTCATCACGGCTTCATACATGTCGGATACCCCGATGACATTAATAAGGCTTACGCCGCGAGGAGGAGGCAATTCGGTCTTTCCAGAGACCAAGATCACATCCGCACCCCTCATCCACCCGACCCTTGCAATCGCATACCCCATCTTCCCGCTCGAAGGGTTTGATATGAATCTTATGGAGTCTATAAACTCCCTAGTTGCCCCCGCCGTAACGAGTATCCTTTCTCCGCTTAGGTCCTTTGGGGAAAACGCCCTCTCTATCTCCTCTACTATCTCACCCGTTTCTGGCAGTCTTCCCTTACCCTCCCACCCGCAGGCAAGGCTTCCCTCTTCGGGTTCCACTACTATAAATCCGCGCTTCTTTAGCCTTTCTATGTTCTCCTGAACGACCGGGTTGCTATACATGTTTACATTCATGGCAGGGCATACCATCACAGGGGCCTTTGTTGCAAGAAGAACCGTTGTAAGGAGATTATCGGCGATCCCAGAGGCGGCCTTCCCTATAAAGGCTGCCGTAGCCGGAGCGACAACGATCATATCCGCTCTATCGGCTAGGCCTATATGCCCTATTCCCGATTCCCATTCGAGGTCAAAGGTCTCTATCGCCACGCGTTTTCCTGAAAGGGTTTGAAACGTAAGGGGTGAGACAAACTCGGTGGCGTTCTTTGTCATAACTACCTCAACCGAGGCCTTTTCCCGTATAAGCCTCCTTACGAGATCACACGCCTTATACGCGGCAATGCCGCCTGTAACACCAAGGACTATATTCTTCCCCGAGATCCTGGACATATTTCCTCTTTTTATCGAGAGCTCTAGTTATTATAGAGTAAAAGGGGAGGCTAGGCAAACGGTAACGGGACAAAACGCCTGTCTATACGGGCGAGAAACACCTTGCCTAGGGGCTAGTCGGTTACCGCTCCGTAGGAGGCCGAGCTTACCAGCCTTGCATACTTGGCAAGGGCACCTCGACTCGCCTTTGGTTTGGGTTTTTTCCAAGCGGCCAGTCTCTTTCTGATCTCGCCTGTGGGAACGTTGAGGTTAATCTCCCTTCTCTTTGCATCAATCGTTATTGTATCTCCGTTTCTTACCACGGCAAGGACGCCTCCCTCATAGGCCTCTGGCGTGATATGCCCCACAACAAAACCGTGGGTCCCCCCGGAGAACCTCCCGTCCGTAATCAGTGCGACATCGTTTCCCAGTCCCCTACCCATTATGGCCGAGGTCGGGCTAAGCATCTCTCTCATACCGGGCCCTCCCTTTGGCCCCTCATACCGGATCACAACAACGTGTCCCTTCTTTACCCTTCCACTCAGTATGGCCTTTAGACAGGACTCTTCAGAGTCAAAAACGATCGCCTTACCCGTAAACGTTAGTCCCTCTTTACCCGTGATCTTTGCAACGGCCCCCTCAGGTGCCAGATTGCCATAGAGGATCACGATATGGCTGTCCTTCTTTATGGGGTTATCGAAAGAAGAGACGATCTCCTGCCCTTTGGGATAGGGTTTTACATCCCTTAGGTTTTCCTCCAGGGTTTTTCCGGTAACGGTTAAGCAGTCCCCATGGAGCAGTCCCCTGTCGAGAAGCATCCTCATTAGAGGGGTGAGCCCACCGATCTCGCAAAACTGGGACATAAAGTACCTACCACTCGGCTTTAGGTCGGCAAGGACGGGTACCCTCTTTCCGATTCTGGTAAAGTCGTCTAATGAGAGCCTTACACCCGCCGTGTGAGCCATGGCGATGAGATGGAGCACCGCATTGGTTGACCCACCGAGGGCTATAACCACCGTTATTGCATTCTCAAACGCCTTTTTCGTCATTATATCACGCGGACAGATGCCCTTTTCTATAAGGCCCATGACAGTCGCTCCGGCACTCAAGCAATCTGCATTCTTCTCGTGTGATATAGCCACTTGAGCCGAGCTATTGGGGAGACTCATGCCGAGTGCCTCTATTGCAGATGCCATGGTATTTGCGGTATACATCCCGCCACATGACCCAGGTCCCGGAATGGCACAGGATTCTATGGATTTGAGCTCCTCATCGTTAATCGTCCTACTGGCATAGGCTCCCACCGCTTCAAAAACGGAGACGATATCAACCGGTCTTCCACAGTAGATCCCAGGCATGATGGTACCACCATAAACAAAAACGGAGGGGCGGTTAAGACGGGCCATAGCCATAACACATCCCGGCATGTTCTTATCACAACCGCCGATCGCGACGATCCCGTCAAAACCCTCTGCCCCCGCCACCGTCTCGACCGAATCAGCGATAACCTCGCGTGAAACAAGCGAGTAGCGCATCCCTAGTGTTCCCATGGATATCCCATCTGAGACCGTTATAGTGTTAAAGATAATGGGCTTGCCCCCAGCGTTTTCAACGCCGCGTGCCGCCTCAATTGCCAGCTTATCTATGTGCATGTTGCAGGGCGTGACCATGCTCCACGTAGAGGCAATGCCAACAACGGGTTTTTTAAAATCCTCGTCCTTAAACCCAACCGCTCGGAGCATCGCTCGGCTTGGGGCCCGATCGGGTCCTTCTACGTATATAGATGAATGCCTTCGCATGCCGTTTTTCTTTTCTAACGGTGAGTTGCCTTTCAAATCGGTTTCTCCTTTTTGGTCATGTGATTGGGTCTTACTATTATCTATTGAAGGTATTTTAATGTCAATTCTCTCTATTCCATTGCAGACGTTATTTCCCGTATTTTCACGGTTTATCTATACTTGCAACAGAACGATAGAGAAACCTTAACGTTACTTCTCCATCTAATTGAATAGAGTTATTTGAGTTATTTAAAGAACACGTGCGAAGGGGTCTCGGTATATTGATTTAAGAGCTTTAAGACGATATTAAAAGGGAGGTCGACATGGAACAGATCGTTGAAACGATTCTCGCAGGGGTACTGGGAACCGGCATGATGAGCCTTGTAATGTGGCTTATTACTCGTTCGGGAATCGCAAACGCAGACATGATCGGGGCAATAGGAAGCATATTCACCCGCTCTTACGAAAACGCCTTTACCCCTGGTCTCATAATACACCTTGCCGCAGGAGTGGTTATCGCTTTTTTCTACGTGGTTCTTATCAGCCTTTTCTCTCCGAATTGGGGCCGGTGCCATGATCGGTTTATTTCACGGAGTCGCATTCAGCTTCCTCCTCGTTGTTTTAGTGGCCGAGCACCATCCCCTGGAAAGGTTTCGGGAGGCAGGTTCAGAGGTCGCTATTGCTCATCTCGTAGGTCATATCGTATACGGCCTGGTTGTAGGAACCGTTGTGGGGATTCTAGATACCAGGTTTTTCTAGTTCCACCTTAAGGTCTATGACGTTGTCGATTAACGGTTTGATATATTATTCATGTACCTATTTATGGAGAAATCTGGATAATATGTATTAGGAAAATGGATCTAGTGGGGTGGGAATATGAAGGAAATCGTTCCCGGAATATATACATGGTCCTGGCTCTCTCAGAGACACGGCTACGATTTTAACGGGTATGCCTTTAAGAGTTCCGAAGGCCTAATAGTAATCGACCCGGCCATCATGGAAGAAGGCGACTTGGGTGAACTAGAAGGACTCGGAACCCCTACCCATATCATCCTGACCAATAAGGACCATGAAAGGATGGCTTACGATTTAAGGAACCGTTTCAATGCGAGAATCCACATCCAGAAGAACGATGCCCCGCTACTCAAACAGCCCACGGATCACATATTCGAGGATGGTGATACGTTGCCAGGCGGCCTTAGGACGATCTGTGTTCCCGATAACAAATCCCCAGGAGAAACGGCACTCCTTCTACCGCGTGGGAGAGGGATTCTCTTTATAGGGGATGCGGTAATCGGATGGCCTAAAGGAGAGTTCTCCCTCCTACCGACCCAGATGTACAAAGACCCTCAAAGGGCCAAGGAAGGGATAAGGAGGCTACTCGATTATGATTACGATACTGTACTCGTCGGCGATGGGGAGTCCGTTTTAGAGAACGGCAAAGAGGCGATAGATAGGTTTTTAAAACGTAAAGACGTCCATCTAACACTGCCCGTAAGGTAGGCCCTGTAGAGTTTTCACATAGGAAGGGCTTTACCTGCCTTCCGTTGCCTTTTAGAATAATAGAAGAGAGGGGATAAGGGATGCCAAAACCCGGCTTTATCAAGGTGGCAACGGTTCATGATCTTCCACCCGGACACGGGAAACTCGTTATGGGCCCGTTTGAAAAGCCTATCGCGCTTTTTAACGTTAACGGCGAATTCTACGCCATTAACTACATCTGTCCCCACATGGGAGGCCCACTTGGTGAGGGGAAGCTCACGGGGTATGTTGTGGCCTGTCCATGGCACGGTTGGACATTCGATGTGAGAACGGGCCTTCCCGACCATCCAGGCGGTCACTCGGTCTCGTCTTACGAGGTTAGGGTAGAAGGCGATGACGTCCTTGTAGGGTGGCTAAAGAAGCCGAAGGATTAGACAAATCCGATAGGGGTTAGACGACACCAGAGACGACGGTTTCGGTGAGAAAAGCATCGGGCTTATCAGATCCTCAGATGGGTTCTTCCTTGTGTAAGGGTACGTGTAAATCCGGTCGATGAAATAGCAAGGGAGGGCAGGAAGTACAGGATAGTTATTTCAAATGTGAGTAGGTGAAGGACAGATACTGGCTGGGGGACTAGGATTCGAACCTAGATTAATGGGTCCAGAGCCCATCGTCCTGCCGTTAGACGATCCCCCAGCACGGTCTTTTAGTATTTATGAAAATCCGATTTGAGTCAAGACTAGAGGAGAATCCATTCGGAATCGGTATAAGACATAGATGGGAAGGAACCGACTATCCGCCCTTTGCTATCCTGATAAAATTCCTTAGGATCTCCTTTCCGTGTTTTGTAAGGATGGATTCCGGATGGAACTGTACTCCTTCGGTTGGATAATCCCTATGTCTTATCCCCATTATCTCCCCCTCACTCGTCCATGCCGTTATTTCGAGTTCGTCTGGAAGGGACTCCCTCTCGACCAAAAGGGAATGATACCTCGTGGCCTCAAAGGGATTTGGTATCCCTTCGTATATCCCTTTCCCGTCGTGGTAGATCATGGAGGTTTTCCCATGAAGGAGCCTATCTGCCCTTACTATCCTTCCACCAAAGGCGTAGCCGATTGACTGGTGGCCCAGACAGACCCCGAGAATGGGTATCCTTCCAGAAAACTCCCTAATCAGGTCCACGGATATACCCGCCTCCTTCGGGGTGCAGGGGCCTGGTGAAACCACAACCATATCGGGGCCGAGCCTTCCCACATCTTCAAGCGTGATCCTATTGTTTCTAAAGACCATGACCCTCTCGCCGAGCTCCCCCAGGTAGTGGACGAGATTATAGGTAAATGAGTCGTAGTTGTCTATCATGAGGATCATTTTCTAGTCCCCGGTCTTCGATCTAAAACCATTTTAAAGCCCTTTCTTTACCATTTCAACCGCCCTTATAAGGGCCCTCACCTTGTTCACGGTCTCATTGTACTCCCTTTCGGGGTCGGAGTCCGCAACGATGCCTGCTCCCGCCTGTATGAGTATTTCATCCCCATTTATTACAAACGTCCTTATCGTGATACACGTATCCATGTTTCCCGAAAAACTGAAATACCCGACGGCACCTCCGTAAGGCCCCCTTCTACTGGGTTCTATTTCCTCTATTATCTCCATTGCCCTCACCTTCGGGGCACCGGAAAGCGTACCGGCCGGGAAGGTGGCCTTTATCACATCAAATGCGTCCTTTCCCTTGGCCAGCCTTGCGACCACATTAGACACTATGTGCATAACATGAGAGTACCTCTCTACTACCATGAGCTCGTCCACCTTTACGGTTCCTATCTCGGCTACCCTCCCCAGATCGTTTCTTGCAAGGTCAACGAGCATTATGTGCTCTGCCCTCTCCTTAGGGTCGGAAAGGAGCTCCCGCTCAAGCTCTGCGTCTTCTCTTTCGTCCCTTCCCCTGGGTCTTGTCCCGGCAA
Source organism: uncultured Spirochaetia bacterium (assembly GCA_964636885.1). GTDB lineage: Bacteria > Desulfobacterota_D > UBA1144 > Nemesobacterales > CSP1-2 > CAZWVA01. The sequence continues at coordinate 2,847 of CAZWVA010000060.1, read as the reverse complement.
TCGGACGGGTTTCCACCCTATCGCCTTCCACCCTAACCATCACCTCAGGGGATGAACCCACAAGGAAGTCGTCACCCATCTTTAGGTAGAACATATAGGGCGAGGGGTTTAGTACCCTTAGAGCCCTGTATAGATCGAATGGGGAGACGTCGAGTTTCGTTTTCCATCTCTGTGAGATCACGGCCTGAATTATGTCACCGGCTTGGATGTACTCCTTCGTTTTTCTTACGGCCTCCATAAACCCCTCGGGATCGAAGTTCGATTTGAATTCCGAGTGGCTTACCCTTCCCGCCGATTTACCCCTTTTGGTCCTATCGTATGGTGAAACGGGTAGGCGCATTTTCTCGATCAGCCTTTCTATCTTACCCACCGCCTCGCTATAGGCCCTCTTGGCATCATTGGGGTTTGGTACATATGCGTTTGATATCACCTTTATCCTGTGGTTTATGTTGTCAAAGACAAGGACCGAGTCGGTTACCATAAAAACGGAATCCCAGAGATCGAGATCATCTTCTGCAATCCGGGGGAGATCTTCGATGAACCTGACTATATCGTATCCAAGGTAACCTACGGCTCCCCCGTGAAACCTGGGCAGATCGGGATAGACCACAGGGCGGTATCTTGAGAGAAGGGCTCTTAGAGAATCGATCGGGTTTCCCTCCTGTTTTTCTATCCTCCCGTTCTCGAGTATCTCAATACGGGTGCCCCTAGACCTAAATACCACGGATGGTTCCGTCCCGAGGAAGCTGTATCGTCCCCACTTCTCTCCCCCCTCAACGCTCTCAAGAAGAAAGGCGTAGTCTCCGCTTTCTATCTTCTTTAAGGCCGACACCGGCGTGTCGAAATCGGCGAGTATCTCACACCAGACGGGAACCAGGTTTCCCCGTTTCAACATCTCTTTGAATTCTGCAAACGTGGGGAAGATCATAGGAGAGAAAGGATAAAAAGCCAGGGGTTTAAAGTCAAGGAAGCTTTTTTTTAGGGTTGTGTGAATGTAGTATTATAGCTATGGTTTATGCCATCGGGACCCAAAGGCAGAGGATCATTTTTATATCTGGTATGGGTAGTTTACCCGAAGGTCAGAACTGCCCCCGCAACCCTACTACCGGTATAGACCCTTAGGGACTAGGCGGTTGTGGTCGAGTATCAACAAAGGAGGCTCTTTTATGGTGAGGATCAATCCGCAGATATTTAGAGAATACGATATAAGGGGAATCGTTGATAGGGACCTCGGAGAAGGGGTCGTGGAGACGATAGGAAAGGCATACGGAACGTACATGAGAGGGCTCGGAAAGAAAAGGGTGTCTCTTGGGAGGGACTGCAGGCTGAGCTCCCCCGCACTTGCTGCGGCGATGAGCCGGGGGATCAATTCGACCGGCCTAGACGTTATAGATATCGGTATGGTAACAACACCCATGCTCTACTTCTCCCTTTTTAGTCTCGATGTGGATGGCGGAGTCATGATTACGGCAAGCCATAATCCCGGTGAATACAACGGGATTAAACTCTGCGTCGAGAGGGATTCGCTCTTTGGAGAGGGGATCCAGAATATAAGGAGGATAGCAGAGGGCAGAGACTTCGCTTCGGGAAAAGGCGAAGTCGAGAAGATAGATATAATGGAGGATTATATAGGATTCTTGAGGGAAAACGTGGAGATAAAGCCGGGGATCAGGATTGGGATCGACTGTGGAAACGCGATGGTAGGGATCGTCGCCCCAAGGATTCTTAGGGAGTTTGGATGCGATCTAACCGAACTCTACGTCACACCGGATGGAACGTTCCCGAACCATCATCCCGACCCAACGGTTGAGGAAAACATGAGAGACTTGATAAGGACCGTGCGGGAGAAGAATCTCCAACTAGGGATCGGCTTTGATGGGGATGGAGACAGGATAGGCGTTATAGATGAAAACGGGAATATAATATGGGGTGATATGCTCGTTATAATCCTCGCAAGGGATATCCTTAAACGCATACCACAGGCAAAGATAATAGGGGATGTCAAATGTTCTTCCAGACTCTTTAGAGACGTAGAAAAACACGGCGGAAGGCCGATCATGTGGAAGACAGGGCACTCCCTGATCAAGAACAAGATGAAGGTCGAGGGGGCTGCCCTAGCGGGTGAGATGAGCGGGCATATATTCTTTGCGGACAGGTACTTTGGTTACGATGACGCCCTGTATGCGGGGCTAAGGCTCCTCGAGATCGTTTCAAGAACGGGCAAAAGGTTATCTGAGCTGTTAGAAGGGGTTCCTCCCGCATTTTCCACGCCTGAAATCAGGGTTGATTGCCCTGAGGAGATAAAGTTTCAGGTAGTCGATAGGGTGAAGGAGGAGCTTAAAAAGGGCTATCGTGTAATAGACATAGACGGTGTGAGGATCGAATTTCCAGATGGATGGGGGCTTATAAGGGCATCAAACACACAGCCCGCCCTCGTTCTTAGGTTTGAAGCCGAAACGAAGGAAAGGCTCGATGAGATACGCTCCCTTATAGAAGGGAAGCTTGAAGAGGTTAAGGGTAGGCTTTAGCCCCGGCGCATTTTTTACTCCCTTTAATCCTAGAACCTCACAGAGAGCACTATGTAGATGAGAATGGCCATGGCTCCAATCGCCATGAGGGCAGCATAGAACCTGAGTATCCCCGTCTGTGCTGTACGGAGAAGGGTCGCCGCCTCCCTTAGGAGGGCCGCGATCCCGTTTACAACACCGTCGATGACCTTGATGTCAAAGAGAGCGGCAAGCCTCGATAGACCGACGAACGTCCTTACAAAGGCCTCGTTATAGATCTCATCCACGAACCACTTGGCATAGGAACCACGGTATAGTGGGGAGATAGCAGGCCTCTTTA
>CAZWVA010000059.1:10416-16096 GCA_964636885.1 uncultured Spirochaetia bacterium | reverse complement strand
ATCCCGTCACGATGGTTTATGTGTGCCACCTCGTGTGCGAGAACCGCGGCAAGTTCATCCTCATTCTGAACGGCATGTACCATACCCCTTGTTATGAATACGATTCCACCCGGACAGGCAAAGGCGTTTATCTCATCCGAATCGAGCACCGCGAAGTGATAGCCACCGTAGGTAAAGGGCTTATCCGAGCTAAGGGCAACGGTCTTACCAACGAGATTAACGTATTTCGTAAGCTTCCCGTCTTCCATAAGAGGGTAGGACGAGAGGATCCGTGCCGCCACAGCACGGCCCACGTAATACTCTTCCTCGTCAGAGAGCGGTCTTGAGGCTTCAAAGGTCTTTTGCACCACGCTCCCCACACTCGACAGATCGACCCCGGAACAACCGGTTATTAAAAAGAAGACGATTAGATTTAAAGATAGAAGCCTTTTCATGGGAGATTCAGTTTTCCGCCTTGAATAAAAGCCCTGAGTTCGCTTTCAGAGACCCTAAGGCCCTCAACCCTATCAACCCCTGAGAAATTAAGCCCGGGATTCTTGCTTTTATACGCCGCCTCAACCTGGGGATTGAATCCCTTTCCTGCAAGGGCAACCTCCTCGGTCGATGTGGCCTGTCCCCCGGATCCGGCGAGTTTAGAAAGGGAAAGGGACCTCTTCTGGATCGCGCTCTTATGAATGCACCCTTGGACCTTCCCAAACCCGACCTGATACCAGTCACCCTGCTGGGATATGATATCAAGCACGTCGTTATAATGAACCGCTGCCTTAACAGGTGAGAAGAACCTGCAAGATGCCCTTATGGAATTCTGCTTTGTGATAACCGTTGCCGTCTCTGCATGTAGAGAAACCGAGTGGAAAAGAAGGATGAAAAGAGAGACGAATAATGGTTTCATATTTATTTTTCTGTAAACTTTATAACATTCCAATCGTCTGTCAAGTGGGGATTCGATATTATGTACTCGCATCTACTCCTGTAAAACGCCGAAGGCCCGTCATCGGGATACTCACTTAGCACCTCGTCGAATATCCGAGCGGCTTCAGACCATCTATTCTCCCTATAGAATGCCATCGCCTCATGAAACAGTCTAAGGAGCCTGGCTCTATCGGGTTCGATCCTTTCCCTTTCGCATATTAGCTCAAAAATACGTACGGGAAGTGTCTTTCCCTTTACCGCTATAGAGCCCAGATCCCTTGTATAAAAGGTTTCACCCGTTTCCTTAAGCGTGTCTTCACTTAGTATGATGCTCGTTCCAAAGAACTTATTTACGGATTCAAGCCTCGAGGCGAGGTTCACCGTGTCACCGATAACCGTATAATGAAAGAGCCTGTCGCTCCCTATGTTACCCACTATGGCCTCACCCGAATGTATCCCTATCCTTGCCTTTAGTCCAGAGAATCCCTCTCCACTAAATTCTTTATTGATCTCATGAAGGGCCTCAATACACTGGATGGCCGAGCGACAGGCGTTTATCTCGTCCCTGTCCGTGTCAAATGGAGCGCCCCAGAACGCCATTATAGAATCCCCGATGTATTTGTCTATCACCCCTTGATTGAGTATCAAGACCTCGGTTAGGGAATTCAAAACCCTGTGGAGTACATAGGCAACCCTTTCGGCAGATGTGGCTTCAGCAAAGGAGGTAAAACCGGCAAGATCGACAAAGAACACGGTAACGCGTCTTATCTGTCCTCCTGGTCTTATCAAAGATGGATTCTCTATCAGGTAGTTCGCTATTCTCTTGTCCATATATTGAGAAAAGGTGGCTCTAAGGAAAAGCCTCTGCCTTCCCTCGGTGGCATAGCTGTAGGCAACCGAAACCATGAAACCCACGATCAGGGATGCGGCAGGGGGGATTACACTCATGTACAAACCTGCTTTAAATAGTGAAGCGGTGATTAAAAGCACTAAAGAGAGGAATACGAGAAACAGGGAGAGGTTTTTAAGGAGAGAATGACTCCTTATAACGGAGAAGCTTATAGAGAGACATATGACCAACATGAAAAAGATCACGAAAACCCCGTTTAACGGCCTGATAAAATCCCCTTTCATGATGTTATCCAGTGTCGTTGCATGGATGAGGACACCCGTGGATACGGAGGAGATGGATGTCGGCTTTAAGTCGTATAGACCGGCAGCCGTAAGACCTATAAATACGACCTTACCTCTAAAGAAACCCCTCTTAATAGATGGTTCGACAGAGCCGCTACTATTATCAAGGTAGGACTTTAGTATCTGGTGCACCGAAAATACCCTAAACGGGCTCTCTTTTCTATAGTACCTAAGCATGAGTTTCCCGTCCGTGAGTGGTATCTTGGCACCTTTAACGTATATGGAGTTCCCTTTTATCTCGGCTATACCCTTTTTTACGAGGTAGCTAAGTACGAAATTCGGAATGACGTACCCTCTAAACCCGAAGAGAAGCGGTACCCTTCTATAAACCCCATCCTCATCGGGAGAGATCGTGACGTTTCCGGCTCCCTCTATAGAATTCCTCAAGGCTTTAACTGGCATAACAGCGGAATTAAAGGTCGAGGACGTGGGTATCCGGTCTTTTATCGCTATGCGTCTAATAAAGCCCTCCTCTTCAGGAGACATATCCCCCTCTTTCAGCGAGAGAAAAAGGGGAAGATAAACGTTTGAGGCCCTACGAATCGCCTCTCCAAACACCGCATCGTCCTCCTCCCCGTAAGAGGAGGGTTCCGTGAAGAGTATATCCATGAATACGGCGTCTGCTTGAGAGAGGTATTCCACTATCGGGGCATATATCTGCCTCGGCCAGGGCCACGTGATGCCCTCTTTACTGAGTTCGTCGATGCTCTCCTGGTCTACTCGGACAATTACTATGTTGCCCGGGGCTTCCTTAGGGTTAAGGTATCTGGAAAACCGGTCGTAGGCTTTAAGCTCAAATACCCCTAAGATGCCCGATAGAAACACCATAAGGGATACCGCAAAAGAGGAGGCGGTAAGGGCTATGATTTTACGGGTACTATGGCTAAACGTTTTGATATAAGATAGCCTCTCTAATATCAACCACGGCCCTTTATCCCCAGCTACTTAGTGACCTTTAAGTCGGAGAATTCCCATACGTTTTTATTTGTGGCCTTTTCCGGGGAAAAGGCGATCATGCCGATAAAGCCGCCGCCCTGTGGGGGCTGGCCATTAAAGCTCACAACCTGGGTGTCATTAATGAAAACCGTTGCCTGCGCTCCCTTCGTCACCACACGTAACTCGTTTGTCTGCCCAAGGCCCTTCTTTATGGAAGCGCTCTCGCGCCAAGGTACAGGGGACAAACTGCGCTGATTCACCCAACGCTTTACCGAAAACCAGCCGTCACCTGTCACCAATAGGTAGTAGTAATCGCTAGAGTCCTTAGCCCAGAAAACGAGACCAGCACTGTAAGTGGGATCGTCGCTTTTTACCTGTGTTACCTTGACACAGGCATCCATGTCCTCGAAGAGGTTTGCCTGGTTTATAAGAACATAACTCGAATTTATCCCCGGTTGTATGACTAGCTTGCCGTTACCCACATTCATATTGGCGTTTGCCTCACCCCAGGCCGGATCCAATGTTGCAAAGTTATCTTCAAGAAGCACCTGAGTCCCCTTACATGCCAAGACGTTTTTGGCTAAAGAGAAAACCATAATAGCGGTAAGCATAAGAATAAAGGGCTTCCTTTTCATGACTAACCTCCTATAAAGAGACGTATCGTAAAAGCCATTACATACCTTTAACCCGGAGAATTTCCCGAAGGAGCGGTTTCAGATGGAGCACTCCCTGACAGGGGTTTCGTGATTTTCAACTCGGAAAACTCCCAAACAGACGGAGAGTTACCGAGAACGCCGATAAAGCTGCCGCCCTGTGGGGGCTGCCCCTTAAACGTAACAACCTGGGTGTCGTTTATGTAAACGGTTGCCTGGTTCCCACTTGTCACTACTCGCAGTTGATTAGTCTCCCCAACCCCCTTCTTAATGGCGGCGTTCTCACGCCAAGGTACCGGATCTAAACTGCGGCTATTTACCCAGCGTCTTACCGCAAACCAGCCTTCGCCATTTACCAATAGGTAGTAGTAATCATCATACCCCTTAGCCCAGAAGATGAGTCCCCCTCCCCAGCTCGGATCGTCGGTCTTCGCTATTCTCACCTTGATACAGGCATCCATATCCTCAAAGAGGTTCGCCTGGTTTATTACGCTCCATATCTTTCCCGCTTCGGGTTTAATGACTAGCTTGCTGTCAGCAACGCTCTGCTTATCGTTCGGCTCACCCCAAGCAGGATCCATCGTTGTAAAGTTATCCTCGAAAAGCACCTGACTCCCCTTACAAGCTAAGACCCCTCTGGTTGTAGATAGAAAAACCATTACGGAAACCGCTAACACACAGATTGCGAACCTCATTTTAACCTCCTTGCTTGGTCGTTTATCTTATCTTATTTTTTGAATTTGGTATAGGTAAGAGAAGAATGTTATTGGAATCACGATCTACGGGCACTTTATTTGAGAAGGAGGAAACTAACATTAAGGCAAATTATATAATCACAGCTTCTTATATGTCAAGAATTTTGCCGTTTCACGCTAAGAATTAAAAATAGCAAGATTCTAAAATCTCTCTTAAAGGAGGAGAAAATCTCAATGAAGCTCGGTCATCCCAGAAAGATACGAGTAATCTCGCTTTATCTAGCCATTTTAATCTTTGCCCCTTTTGTCTCATGTGATGAAGAAGGAGCAGTTTAAACTGGTTCAGATCCTCAGATTGAGATTGCCAGAGGAAGTAGTCCCTTAGGGGAGGACGGGAGATAGAGGGAGAAAGATCCCTTCCGATATAGCAATCATCTATCCTCTCTGACCTTCTTCCTTATCTCCCAGGCCCTCATATCATCCTCCCAGAACCTCTCCTCCTTCCAAGGGTCGCCGTGAATGTGATATCCCCTTAGCTCCCAGTATCCCGGTCTATTCTCTATCATGAATTTAACCCCGTAGACGTACTTTGCACTCTTCCACGCGTAGAGCCGAGGGATAACGAGTCTTAGTGGAAAGCCGTGCTCAGGCTGAAGGGGTTTGCCGTTGAGATTATAGGCGAAAAGAGAATCCTCTTTAAGGAAATCCTCTATGGGAACATTCGTCGTATACCCATCCATACAGTGAATCATTAAGTATCTCGCATCTGGGTTAGGTTGAACCAAATCGTATACGGTCTTCGTGCTCACGCCCTCCCAGAGCATATTTTGCTTAGACCACCTTGTGACGCAATGGAAATCCGCAAGGACCTCTACACTTGGAAGGCCGATAAACTCATCCCACGTAAGCGTTTCCTCCCCTTTTACCTCCCCCCAGATCACAAAGCGCCATCTTTCTCTATTAAAGATCGGTCTCGGAGCAATGTCATAGACCGGGAACTTCTGGGTTAGGACCTGGCCAGGAGGGATCCTCATGGGATGTGTAACGGTCGGGCTTACAATCCGCTTTTTTTCATCTATCTGACTCATTTCTCCTCAAAACCGACATGGTCCATTGAATCAACGCCATCTCGTATCCCGGATCATGCCCTTAAAACGCCCCTCCTAGTGGCAGAATAACCACCTCCTCGGTAAGCGTCTCTTTCGGCTGTTTGTATACGGCTAGGACCATCTTTGCAACATCATGCGGCTTTATCATCCTTCTTCTATCCCAACTGCCTGGGATCCCGTC
>CAZWVA010000059.1:0-10345 GCA_964636885.1 uncultured Spirochaetia bacterium | reverse complement strand
CCCTTATCGAATCAGTAAAACCGAGGAGCCCGAACTTCGAGGCGCAGTAAGCGGACCAATTGGGAAAACCCGTCCTGGCCGCATTAGAAGCTATATTGAATATGTGACTTCCCTCACCCATGAATCTAAGCGCATACTTTGTAACAAGGAAGACCCCTGTTAGGTTTATCCTAATGGTTTCTTCCCATCTAGATGAATCCAGCTCAGCAACCGGAGCCAGAAAAGCGACCCCGGCGTTATTAACTAGGACGTCTATCCTACCGCTGATTTCCGAAACTCTGTTGATAAACCCCTCAACCTCCCTCTCGTTTCCCACATCACATAAAGATGCCAGTACCCTTCCGCCCCTTTCCCCTATCTCTTTCTCTACCGCCTTTATCCCCTCCTGGGTTCTTGCGCATATCGCTACGATAGCCCCCTCATTGGCAAACCCAAGGGCGATCTCCCTTCCTATTCCCCTTCCCGCCCCAGTGATAACCACCACATCGTCTTTCATCTCTGCTTCCCTATCAGTCTTAGAAACTCCGACCTCGTTCTTTCATCGTCTTTAAATACCCCTCGCATTGAGCTCGTAAGCATGTTCGCCTCAGCCTTTTTAACCCCCCTCATGGCCATGCAGAGATGGTATGCCTCCGCAACGACACCGATTCCTTCCGGGTTCAGGATATCGCTAAGAAAATCCGCAATCTGAACGGTCATCCTCTCCTGAACCTGAAGCCTTCGAGAAAACACCTCGACGATCCTCGGGATCTTGCTAAGCCCTATTATCTTGCCATTTGGAACATAGGCCACGTGGCACTTACCGAAGAAGGGTAGAAGATGGTGTTCACAGAGGCTGTAAAACTCTATGTCCCTCACGATCACCATTTCATCGTACCTTTCATCAAAGATCGCTCCGTTAACCAACTCCCTAGGCGATATCCTATAACCGGAGGTCAGCTCCATATACATCCTTGAGACCCTACCTGGGGTATCCCTAAGTCCCTGGCGATCGGGGTCTTCTCCAACCTGAGAAAGGATCTCCCTTATGGCGTTCTCAATACTCATGCGTTTATCTCTCCTCTTCAAAGTACTCGAAGTAGTTGTCCTGTGTCTCCCAGAGCTTAAGATGAACGAGTCTCGCCCCCTTCATCTTTGGCTGAAGCCTGAGCCATATATACCTCACTATGTTCTCCCCTGAAGGCTGGAACTCCCTAAAATAGGGAACCTCTATATCGAGCCTTTTGTGGTCGAGTTCCTCTAATATGTCCTTCATCATCTCATCCAGATCACTTAGGTTAATAATCATACCGGTCTCGGGGTGAATGTCCCCCCCTACCCTAACCTCCACGTAGTAATCGTGGCCGTGCCCCTTGGGATTGTTACACTTTCCGAATATACGGAGGTTCTCCTCGTCAGAGAACCTCTTTGAGTGCAGTCTATGGGCGGCAGAAAAACGATAGACCCTAGTTAAGGTGCATATCTCTCTTCTCATCATTCCCTCCGGTAATCCACATATAGATCCGGGGTTTCATAGAGCCTTATCCTGTAGAGCCTGCAATGGGTGGTTTCACCGAGCCTCTTCTCTATAGAATCCCATAAGACGCGGGCGATGTTTTCGGTTGTGGGAATAAGGTCCCTAAACCGTGGATTATCCTCGTTTAAAAACCTGTGGTCAAAGTCCTTTAAAACATCACCTATAATCGGCTTTAAATCGTATAGGTTTATTATCATGCCGGTATCCGGATCGACCTCACCCTCAATAGTAACCTCAAGCACGTAGTTGTGCCCGTGTCCGTACGGGCTTGTGCATTTGCCAAAGACGGCCTTGTTTACTTCCTCGCTCCAATTAGGATTCCAATAGCGATGAGAAGCGGCAAAGTCCACTCTCTTTGTAAGAAGGGTTTTATGTCCCATTGGCTTTTCCCTATTTCTAGAAGAAAATCGGCTTTTCTATCAAGAACTAATATAGCATAAGACCGATAAATGTCACGAAAACGTTTCCTTTTCCTCCACCCTACGGTAGTATTTTATTAGATGAAGTCAGAATCAAAAGAGATTCTTGAAAGACTCCTAAGCGACTTAAGCAGGAGAAGGAAAAGGGTTCGGATTTCAAATGGATTAGTGGATTTCCTATTGGTTCTATTCGTTTCCTTAGGAGTAGTCTCTCTACTCGCCCGTATACACTCAAATAACATCTACTTCTCCATACTCAAGGCCCTGGTGGTACTGGCCGCATGCCTTGGATTCTTTAGGCTTCTCCTCGCCGCTGTATTAAAGGAAGAGAAAAAAACAAGCCTCGCAAAAGAACTGGACAACCTATCTCCCGGTCTCGGAGAGGACGCGTTAAACGCCGTTCTTCTCCTCTTAGAAGAAACCGAATATGAAAAGGAACGAGGAGTTTCAAAATCCCTCATTCAGGCACATGTGGATAGTGTTGCCGTTAGGCTCAAATCGCTCGATCTATCCCGGCTCGTACCAGAAGAGAGGATAAAAAGCCATCTGAGGCCTATTGCTTTTGCCATTACCCTGTCCCTCATCCTTCTTATATTCGCCCCAAAAGGATTTCGGAGCTTTCTCCTTAGTGCGAGTATCGTACCTTCCCATGGGCCCATTCCACTTGAACTCGCGGATATCAAGATCGAATACAGCTACCCTAACTACACGGGAGCTCCTCCTAAGGAGATAGTTGGAAGCACCGGGGATGTAAAGGCCATAAAGGGAACCGCCGTGAGATTCGAAGCGACCCCACTTAGCCCATTAGACGAGGGGAATCTCGTTATCGAAGGGGGCCATGCAATACCCATTAGTGTCCATAAAGGGAGGATAGAGGCCGGCTTTACGGTGATTTCAAGCGGCGCTTTCTTTATAGAGGATAAGAAGGGAAGATCTAAGTCACGGGTCTTTAAGATCACCTCTGAGGAAGACAAGGCCCCAGGGGTTGTCATCACTGCCCCAAGTGGGGATGTCATAGATGTTAACGAAGGAGAGAGGCTTGACATACACTACACCGCTCAAGACGATTTCGGACTTACGAGACTCCTTATTACCTGGAAGACGAAAAAGGGCGAATCGAGTAGAAACATCGATCAGACAAAAGAGACAACGAGATCCATAGAGGGCAGATTCCAATGGGACCCAAGCGCAATCGAATCAGACCCCGACGAGATTATAGAGGTAAGGATAAAGGCTTACGATAACGATACGGTATCCGGTCCCAAGTTAGGCGTCTCAAATCCGATCAAAATAAGGTTAAAGAACCAGAGAAAAAAACACGAGGATGTCCTTGTAGTCCTAGAGAGGATTCTCTATGAGTTCCTCGATATCCTCGGGGATGAGGTGGAAAATGGGAGACTAAAGGACGGGTATATGACCGGAGACCAAAATGGCGTTGGCATGGGTACAGAAGAAAAGAACCTAGGAAGAAACATCGGCATAATAAAGAGGACACACGGAATCATAACCGGTAAGATTGAAAAGGCACTCGCCTTACTAGATGAGTCGCTTGAGAAAATGAAGAGTGACCACTCTTCAAACTATACGTCATTCCTCGGATTATCCAACATGAAGACAAGGATAGAGGATCTACTCTATGAAAGGCGTGATCTAGTCCAGACGCTCTCCCCAGGCGATCTTCCAAGGCTAGATAGCCTCATCACAAGGGAAATAAACGAGTTTGAGGATGACATACTGTTCCTAGACTCGATCCTAAAAGGCGAGAGACTGATGGAATCCCTTGTGTATGGGAAGGATGCCCTTAGCAAGTACAACGAGCTTTCTGAGCTTCTAGAGAAACTAAAGAAGGGGGACGACGAAGAGACAAAAAGGGAGATAGAAAAAAGGGTAGAAGAGCTAAGAGGTCTCATGTCGCAGTTGGCCGAGAAGCTGGGCTCTATAAGTGGGGATGTTTATGAAGGGTTTTTAAACCCCGACGCATTTGAATCCGTTGATCTAGAGGGTAAGCTGGACAAGATCATGGACCTCACAGAGCAGGGAAAGATCGCCGAAGCCCTAGACCTACTTGCCGATATTAAAAACGGACTTCAGGGCATGATCGCATCGCTTGAGAGCGGGTTTCAGTCGTTTAGCTCGGCATCGCTTTCAAAGGAGATCACAAGACTAAACGAGGTTATAGCCAGGATGAAGGAGATCGAAAACGAGGAGACATCCCTTAAAAAGAGAACCGAGGACCTCAAGCAATCGCTTCTAAGGGCAACTGATAAAAGGGAAGAGCTGGGCGATTTTGTAGAGAGGGAAAGAAGAAAGGTTGAGGAATTAAAGGATTCCCTTATGGAAGCCAGAGAGGAGTTTCCTTCATATATACCGGAGAAGGAGGTTTTAGAGGGTTTCCTTGCCATTGAACGGATCCTCCGTAACACAGACGAGCTAGAGAACCGGCTTAAGGCACTGGATCTGGAAGAGGCCCTCAGATCAGCAAATGACATCGGCGAAGGGATAAAGGGGCTTAGGAATCTCTCTAAACCGTATGGGAAAACCGAAGAGGGCGATAAGAGAGGAATGAGGAGATCCGAAGAAATCGCCAAAGAGGTCTATGAGGATCTGAAGCGTCTTTTAAGAGGGGAAACGAGGGAAGGACAATCACACCGGATCGTAGAAAGACAGGAAGAGATAGAGAAAGAAACAGGAGAGATCGTCAAGTATATAGAAGAAAATAAGGGTGACCTCCCGCTTCAGCCGAGTGTCGGAGAAAGGCTAGACGAGTCAATTGGGTTTATGCGAGGTGCATCTAGAAACCTAAAGGGAAAGGAGGTATCCAAGGCGATCTCCAATCAGGAAGAAGCGATAAGGTCACTAAGAAAGGCGAGGGAGGAGACGGAGGGACTGCTAGAAAAGTACCGGTTAAGCGCGAAGGGAATGGGGCCTTCCGTTCCCTTTGTCCTGGGAGGAGACCAACCCAGGCAGGGCCCCCGAGGGATCGATACCGGATATGTAGAAATCCCCCCTCCCCAAGAGTCCGAGTCCGGGAAGGAATTTAAGGAGAGCCTATTAAAGACCCTAAGGGAAGGCTCTCCTGAGGGCTATAGTGAACTTAACAAGAGATACTATGAAAGGATAGTAAAGTGAGAGCCCTTATACTTATAACCCTATTTTTTCTCCCATTCATAAACGCCTTGGCCGAGGAATCGGATCTCTCGGCGCTTCTAAGAAGGGGAGAAGAGTACCTATCAAGTTGGCAGGTCGAGGAGGCCTCCAAGGTAGCAGATAACGCTCTAGGGCTTGCTAAAAGCGCAAAAGACAGGGCCGGGGCCTATTTCCTAAAGTCCCAGGTCGAATTCTATAAGGGCGATTACGGAAGGGCAGTCCGATTCGGGGAGAAGGCGGTGGAATCCCTTCTCAACCAGAAGGAGGTAATCGGTTTTTTAGACCACGTATCTAGGGTTTCTAAGATCGGAAACACGTTTAGGGAGGTAAAGACAGAGCACTTCATACTTAGGTATTCCCATCCAAAGGACTCCATCCTCATGGGATACGCAGGGGAGGCGCTTGAAAAGGCCTACTTTGAGATCGGCCTTGATCTAGAGACCTATCCCACTCAGCCTGTGATTGTCGAGATTTATCCGGATATTGAAGGCTTTACCCTTGCCTCCACGCTTTCCAAAAAAGAGATAGAGACCACGGGGGTAGTAGGGATCTGTAAGTTCAATCGCATAATGGTCTTATCCCCTAGGCTCCTTCCCAAGGGTTACATGTGGCTTGACACACTGGCCCACGAGTACACACACTACCTCGTGTTCCTTAAAAGCGGAAATACGGTTCCCGTCTGGCTCCATGAGGGCATAGCGAAGTTTGAAGAAAAGAGATGGAGGGAGAAAAGGAGGAGAGTAATAAACCCGTTTTATGAAACCCTGCTTGCAAGGGCTCTAAAGGAAAACAGCCTCGTACCTATAGAAAAGATGCACCCTTCTCTCGCAAAGCTCAGTAGTGCCTATGAAGCCCAGCTTGCGTTTGCACAGGTTGGAACAATCGTGGACTTCCTAGTAAGGAAATGGGGCCCAGGTTCACTTGGAGAACTGCTAAACACTATGAAGGAGAAAAGCGACTACAAGACCGCGGTAAGAGAGGTCACAAAGACACCCTTTTCCGACTTCTACAACTCATGGGTAAAGGATCTAAGGTCGAGAAACCTAAAGGAGAGGATCCCGGGCCTCAAGGTAAGAAAACCTAGATTCGCTAAAAACGGAGAAGAATCCGGGGATAAGGGTAAAGACCTCGTAGACCTTGACAACACAAAAGCCAGGGATTATACGAGACTCGGCGACATGCTAAGAAATAGGGGAAGGCTGAAGGCCGCCACATACGAATACGAGAAGGCCTTGCATTTTGATCCGCTATCCCCCATCATTATAAACCGTTTGGCTTCAACCCAAATCGCTTACGGGGAATACGATAAGGCAAAAGAGATACTAATCCCCTTGCTTGAACTACATCCTGAGCACGTGGATACGTACATCAATCTTGGGAGGGTATACATGGAAAAGGGAAACCCAAATAAAGCGGAAGAGATGTATAGAAAAGCGATATACATAAACCCCTTTAACCCGGAGATCCATAGGGCCCTTATCTCCATATACGAGAGACTGGGGTTACCCGATTTGGAGGAAGCGGAAAGAAGGGTCCTGGGTATACTGCTTGAAGAGGACTTAAAATGAGCAAACACGAATACGGAAGTGAGGAAGACGCAAGGAAGGTAGAAGAGGTTTCAAGGGTAAAGAAGGATATCCTTGAAGAGATCGGTAAGGTTATAGTCGGACAGAAGAACGTGGTAGAACTCCTTCTAATCTCCCTTATGTCATCGGGGCACTCCCTTTTTGTCGGAGTCCCTGGACTCGCAAAGACCCTCCTTGTGAGTACGCTGGCCGACGTCCTTAACCTGAGGTTCAACAGGGTTCAATTCACTCCGGACCTTATGCCGTCTGATATTACGGGCTCCGAAGTTCTTGAGAACGACTTAACGACGGGAAACAGGTTCTTTAAATTCATCCGGGGACCGATATTCTGTAATGTCCTTCTTGCGGACGAGATAAACAGGGCCTCTCCCAAAACCCAGGCCGCTCTTCTCCAGGCGATGCAGGAGAGGAAGGTCACGGTTGGCGGTGAAACCCATGGGTTAGAACCTCCCTTTTTCGTATTCGCCACACAGAATCCGATCGAACAGGAAGGGACATACCCTCTTCCCGAAGCCGAACTCGATAGGTTCATGTTTCAAATAGACGTGGATTACCCATCCCTTAAAGAAGAGGTGGAGATCGCAAGGACGACCACAGGGGCCTACAGACCGAGTCTCAGAAAGGTGCTCGACGCATCAAAGATACTGGAGTATCAGGAACTGGTCCATCGGGTTCCGGTCTCAGAGCATGTGGCCGCCTATGCCGTAAGGATCGTAAGAGCGACAAGACCAAGCGATTCAGGCGCCCCGGAGATCGTAAAGAAGTGGGTTTCCTGGGGTGTAGGGCCCAGGGCATCACAGTTCCTAATCCTGGGAGGCAAGGCAAGGGCTGTGCTTGAAGGGAGGTTTACGCCCAGTGTAGACGACATAAGGTTCCTTGCGCCTTCGGTTCTAAAGCATAGGATCGTCCTCAATTTCCGTGCCGAGGCCGAAGGGATCAAGCCTATGGATGTTATTCGGGAGATCCTTAATAGAATCGATGCAACCCTCTAGCCCGCCAATAAGACGATTCATGCCGAACGCATCTCTAAGGATGACTCGCTCCTCAAATCTGGTTCCGAGAAGCTCCTTAACTGTAGGCTCCATCCTTGATAGGAAGGGCTTTGGGTAGATCCCCATTACAAAAAACATTATGGCAATCGGAAGAAGAACCATGATCTCCCTAAGGTTAACGTCCCTTAGGGCCCTGTTTTCTGGCCTGTCAAGGGGTCCGAACATCACGCGCTGATAGGCCCAGAGCATGTACACGGCGCCAAGGATCATTCCGGTTGCACCGAGTGCGGAGTACACATAATTCCACTTAAAGGCCCCAAGGAGTATGAGGAACTCCCCGACGAAGCCGTTTAGGAGGGGAAGTCCTATAGATGATAGCGCTGAGAGCATAAAAAAGGCCGCAAATACAGGCATTACCTTGGATATCCCTCCAAACTCCGACATGAGTTTCGTATGACGCCTCTCATATATCATTCCGACTATGAGAAAGAGCGCCCCCGTTGAGAGACCGTGGTTTAGCATTTGATATATACCACCCTCTATCCCCTGTACATTAAGAACGAAGATCCCGAGCATGACAAGCCCAAGATGGCTTACGCTCGAATACGCAACTAGCTTTTTAAGATCGGCCTGGGCGAATGCGACAAGAGCCCCGTATATAACACCTATAATCGCCACAACGGAAAGAACGGGAAGGAGGTCAAGGGTTGCCTGGGGAAAGAGGGGAAGCAAGAAACGAAGGAAACCGTACGTTCCCATCTTGAGGAGAATCCCGGCTAGGATCACGCTTCCTGCCGTCGGGGCTTCAACGTGGGCATCGGGAAGCCACGTATGAAAAGGAAACACAGGGACTTTTATCGCAAAGGCGAGGAAGAATGCGAGAAAGACGAGTCCCTGTGGGCTAAGTATGCCGAAGTAGGGGATTTTTAGTCTGTAAAAATCCAGCACGTCCATAGACGGGACTCCAAACTGATCGATGTGCGTAAAATAGAGATAAAAGATGGCGATCAACATAAGAGCACTTCCAAAGGCGGTGTAGATGAAGAACTTTATAGCGGCATATACCCTGCGCTCCGTTCCCCAGATCCCGATTAGAAAATACATGGGTATCAAAACCGCTTCCCAGAATATAAAGAATAGAATCATATCGAGCGCTAAAAAGGTCCCGATAAGAGCCGTTTCAAGAAAGAGCATAAGAGCCAGAAACTCCCTCATGCCCCTATGAATCGCATTCCAGGCGCTTAGTATGGTGATGGGCATGATAAACGTCGTAAGAAGCACGAGGAAGAGGCTTATTCCGTCTACCCCAAGATGGTAATTCACGCCGAGACTTTCTATCCATGGGGTTTTGACCTCAAACTGGATTCCCGAAAATCCGAGTCTAAAATCTGTAAAGAGGGGGATCGAAATCAGGAACTCCAATACACTTACAACGAGCGCCCCTACCTTCATAGGCTCCTCAGACTCCCTGTAAAGAAGAGATAGGATAACGACGAGAGGAATCCCCACAAGAGGGAAAAAGGTAACGACTGTGAGATTTCCGCTAAGCAGTGATTCCACTTTCTAGAGAACCTCCTGGGAGAATTCGTTAACGGTTAGCAAGCCTTAAATATACATTAGAGCCCCCGTGTTCTCAAGAAACGGTTATGCCTAATACCATGAGTTCCTCAGGGAACACCGATAACCGTTTCACACCTTATGGCTGAGTCGCCGTTAAGGTGAGGACCTCCGTTACAGATATCGGTACCGCTTCCGCCATCCATCGAGTCATCACGCTGACCGCCCCTTAGATTATCATTACCGCTTCTCCCTTTCAGCGTGTCCTTGCCGCCCTGTCCGAGTATGGTGTCGTTTCCGCTACCGCCATCTAACGTGTCCTGACCGCCTCCTCCACATATGGTGTCGTCTCCGCCAAGGCCGTTTACGGTGTCGCTACCACCCAAGGCATGGATGACATCAGGGCCATTGGTGCCACTTATAGTGTCGTTACCCGAAGTGCCTAAGCACGGTTGATTCGGAACTCCATTTACCGTACATCCGGTTGTAACTCCAACACCATTGCATGTAACGGGCGGTGTGGTATCACAGGCATCCCCTATCCCATCCCCATCTGTATCCTCCTGTCCGGGGTTTGCCACATCCGGGCAGTTATCCACATCACCACACACGCCGTCTCCGTCGAGGTCATTTAACGGGTCGTTTGGACAGGCATCACAGGCATCCCCCAGAGCATCCCCATCACCGTTCTCTTGACCTGGGTTTGCCACCGCTGGGCAGTTATCCGATACATCTGGTACCCCATCCCCGTCGCTATCTGTATCGGGATCACACGCATCCCCTATTCCATCTACATCTGTATCTTCCTGACCGGGATTTGCCACGGTTGGACAGTTATCCACGCCGTCTAAGACACCGTCGTTATCATCATCGTCGTCACAGACATCACCCGAACCGTCTCCGTCGAGGTCGGCCTGATCCGCATTTGGATCATTAGGACAGTTGTCCACTCCATCCGACACCCCGTCTCCATCCGTATCTACAATAAAAAACTCTATGCGATTATTACCTGTATCGGCAACGTAGAGGTTCCCCGTGTTGTCTACCGCCATCCCGCCTGGCCCGTTAAATTCCCCCTCCCCTGCACCAATCTCACCAGAGGCAAGGAGGAAATCGCCGTTTGAATCG
>CAZWVA010000058.1:0-16306 GCA_964636885.1 uncultured Spirochaetia bacterium | reverse complement strand
TATTAGAACGTTCCTCCCCCTCGGCCCCAACGTCGCCTTTACCGCATTTGCCAGTGCATTTACTCCCCTTAAAACGGATGCCTGAGCCTCCCGGCTAAACTTTATATCTTTTGCAGCCATACCAAACTACCTCCTTAATCTATTTTTAAGTCCTATCCCTCAACTATTGCCAGAATCTCCTCTTCACGAAGGATGAGATAATCCTCGCCATCTATACTTATATCGCTTCCCGAATATTTGCCAAAGAGAACCTTATCGCCCACCTTCACATCTAACGCCCTAGTAGAACCATCGTCAAGAAGCTTCCCCTTCCCTACAGCGATAACCCTTCCCTCCTGGGGTTTTTCCTTTGCGGTATCCGGGATTATTATTCCGCCCTTTGTTTTCTCTTCTGTATCAAGCCTTTTTATCAAAACCCTATCGTAGAGCGGTCTTACCTTCATTCTACATTCCTCCTTATCTTGGATTTTATGGATACTAAAAAGTTGGCACTCGTCACATGGAAGTGCTAAATTTACTCATAAAGATAATCATTCAAGACGCTTTGTCAAGTAAGGCCTCTCCTGTGTGAATGGTTTATCATACCCATAATACTCAAGACAGGCTTCTAACTCATTAATGATCCACCGTTAGAAAGCAGAATAAAACCAGACGGTACATCTAAAGACCGTTCTTAAATCCTTTTTGCTTGACGAAGGGGAAGGATTCGTGATATAAATTCATTCGATTCATTTATAATAGGGCAGACGATTGATTTTTGTAAAAAAACGAGTAAAGTGTAGGGATTTTAACTTAAAGTAATTGATGAAGTCAAGAATTAAACTAGCGGTAATCAATGGAAAATTAGCCATTATGGCAGCTAGGGTTCCTTTTCGTCAGGGATCCGGAATTTTCTCATGGATTCTTCAAGTTGACCCAGAAAAGTAGTATAGTTCAAATAAGAAGGAAATCGGGTTTGATCGGTTTAATAGATGCGTGAACTCAGGTTTGATCCTATTAGAAACAGATGGGTAATAATATCAACCGAAAGGTCTAGAAGGCCGAGCGACTACATGTTAGATGGGAAGGGGGCTAATGAGAATGAAAAGGCAGTGGTTTCGTGTCCCTTTTGTGAAGGTTCAGAGGATAAAACCCCGCCTGAGATCTTTGCCATAAGAAAGGAGGGGTCGAGTCCTAATTCACCCGGATGGAGGGTAAGGGTTGTCCCAAACAAGTTCCCGGCACTCCAGATAGAAGAGAACGCGTTTAGATACGCGATGGGGATATTCGATGTGGTAAGTGGTGCTGGTGCGCATGAAGTCATCATAGAAACCCCAAACCATAATAAGGGGCTCGCCGACCTCGATGTGGATTGGATTAAAGACGTTCTTATAGCCTTTAGGGAGAGGATAAAAGATCTGTTTCGCGACCGTAGGCTTAGATACATCTTGATATTCAAAAACCATAGGGCACAAGCCGGGGCTTCGCTTATGCACACACATTCCCAGCTTATTGCAACCCCCATGGTTCCACCAGTAGTAAAGCAAGAGCTTATAGTTTGCAGGGAAAACTACAGGAGCAAGGAAAGATGCCTCATCTGTGACCTAATAAAACAAGAGATAGAGCTTGAAAAAAGAATCGCCTACCAAACGGACAACTACGTAATATGGACCCCATTTGCCTCTAGTTTTCCTTTTGAGACCTGGATACTTCCTAAAATCCATCTCCACGACTATTCAATGCTTAGCGATAAGGAGCTCAGGGATCTCGCACTCGTATTTAAGCTCAACCTTACCTCACTCAAGACGCTCTTAAACGATCCCCCTTATAACTTCGTGATTCATACATCTCCCCCAAGGTTCCGTCGTCCCGGCCATCCCGAACACTGGGATTCGATCGAGTTCGATTTCCACTGGCATATAGAGGTCATCCCTCGTCTCACAACCATTGCTGGGTTTGAGTGGGGGGCTGGATTCTTCATAAATCCCACCCCTCCAGAAATCGCGGCGGACTATTTAAGGGAAGAAATAAAAGCCAATTTTGAGGAGGTCAAATAAGGGACCAAACCCTATTGACATATAAAGCAAAAAACTTTATTTTGTTAACTAAAATTAACTAATTTACTTAAAAAAAATGATTCTATCGGTTCTAAAAAGGCATATATGGGTTATCAACCTAATACTTCTCATCGGAATCTCATATACCCTCGCTCAGATCATAAACGACAAGATCAAAGGAGGGCTATCGGTTCCAAGGTCCGAGGCCATAAGAACCCCAGGTTCCGGGAATCATGCGGATCGAAGATTAACGAAGTCATACCCAAGAAACTCCTACGATGTGATACTCCAAAGGAACATATTTGGATTAAAGGGCACATCATCGGGCACATCTACAATACAGGATGCCCCACAAACCACCCTCAATCTCGAACTCCTTGGAACCGTCATAAAACCAGACCAGGAATCCATTGCCATTATAAAGAACCTGGATACGGATAAAGCCCGGGGCTACGCAGAGGGAGAATTGATCGATATAATCCAATCTGAGAGGGTAAAGCTTGCCAAGATCGAAAACTGTAGAGCTCTAGTTGAACGCAACGAAGGGGCTGAAATCATAAGATGTAAGAAGAACATCGATGAAGGGGAATCCCCTTCTAATAGCACTCCGGATTCGCGTCTTAGGCCCGGCAGAGAACCCGAAACTAGAAATATGGTTAGTAATTACGCGCAATCCAACAGGGGAGGCATAAGGGAAGTAAACGAAGGCGTATATGAAATCGACCGTAAGATGCTTGAGGAACTACTGAGTGACCCTAATCAGCTTTTAACCCAAGCCCGCGTTATCCCGCAGGAAGACGGGTTGAGGTTCTTCGCTATAAGACCAAATAGCATCTTCTTTCTGATCGGAATTAGAAACGGGGATATACTGAACAAGATAAACGACGTCGAACTCAGTAATGTCGAAAATGCCTTGAGCCTCATTGAAGAATTAAGGAAAGAGAGCCAATTCAATATAAACCTTACAAGACGTGGGCAGAAACTCACCTATGAATACACGGTTAAATAATATAAGGTAAACCACAATATGGAATCGCAGATAGCAAGGGAATCTAAGAATCCGTGGCCGATAACCTGTTACGGGAGGCGTCTTGAATTACAGTAAGCCAGAGAAAGAGGAGACAACCATATGAGAAGACCGATTCTAGTTATCCTGATGCTTGCCGCTCTTTTTGTTTTGAATAGAAACACTAACCCCGGTCTTTCTCAAACCGGGAGTGATATTAAATCCACAGTGGATTCCAGAGGCGGGATAATAGGCCCAGAGCTCGTCACCGACTCATCGGGTCGGATCACCTCGCCTTCCAATGAAAAACCCGAAACGGATAAAGAGAAACACCTTAAGCAGGCAAATACAAAACGGCTTGCCTCGACCAAGAAGAAAAACTACTATAGGGTAAAGGAGGGAGACACCCTACACACAATAGCGATAAAGAGATTTGGGGTATCTGTTGAGGAACTAAAAAAAGTCAACGGCATTAAAGACAGTTTGATAAGGGTCGGGCAGGTTTTAGAGATCCCTTCTCATACGAAACGGGAAGAGACTAAAGCGGTAAAGACCCCCGAATCCATTCACATTAGAGAAGAAAGCATAGTTCTAACCTCAACGGTTGAGACTAAAGAGAACATGGTTCAAGAGGGATCCACTCAAACACAGCAGGGCACAGATACCAAAATCGAAAACCCCGCAGAGACGATAAACCCGACTTCACGAAATCCGAGAGAGAAACCGGAGACACCGATGGTAAAGGAAGGAGAAGAGAGAAAAGGGAAAGTAGACAACGTTGAACTTCGTAACCTATTTGAAAAATTAACAGTTGCTTCAGAAACCGGCGAATCCCGACAGATGATGACAGTCCAAGAGGAATCCCAAGAAACCAAAGGCATTACAAAGACGGAGAAAAAACAAGAACCTGAGAAGTCCCTAGCGGAGAAGGAACGAGTCGAGGTTCGGGAAGAGCCCGCCAAGTCCAGGGCGACGACAAAAGAGAACGAGATAGTGAATCTTCAGACCGAAATGGACATAAGGGATTTGATTCAGACGATGAGCGAGATCACAGGAGAGACGTTTATCGTGGATGAATCGGTAAAGGCCAGGAAGGTCACAATCATATCACCTAGAGGTGGATTCAATAAGCAAAACGCTATAAGGCTCTTTGAAGCGATTTTGAATCTAAACGGATTTGCAATAGTAAAAGAGGACGGCATAAATAAGGTAGTTCCCAAGAGAGACATAAAAACCGAAAACCTACCTACGGAGATCGGAACTGGCTACGGACCCTCTTCCGAAAGATTCATTACGAGACTCGTTCCCTTAAAAAACATAAACGCTACTGAAATCGCAAACATCCTAAAACCCCTTATCTCTAGAGAAGGGGACATCCTGGTTTATCCGGCTTTAAATACTCTAATAATTATAGAAACAGCATCCAATCTGAATAAGATCCTAAAGATCATAGAAAATATAGACCTAGAAACACAGATCGAATTCATAAAACTAAAGAACACCGACGCCGTAGATGTTGCAAATAAGGTTCTACAGATTTTTGGTGGAGGAGGTGGAGTTCCGGCTGCTACTACCCCTCAGACCGTCACACGGGAAACACGCACCACTAGAACCCAACAGCGCGTAGTGCCAACGACTCCCTCACAAGTAACCGGACAGGCGCCTTTTAAGGTTATCCCAGATGAAAGAACCAACTCACTTATAGTGATTGCCTATCCAGAGGACATGAAGAAGATAAAAGCGGTGATAGAAGAGCTGGATGTTAAGACAGAGGAACCCGAACAGGGGATCTATGTGATCCGTCTCCAGAATGCGGATGCCGAACAGGTAGTAGGGGTTCTTTCCAACCTAATCGGCGGGGGAGGCGGAACGACTTATACACAGGGCACGCGAAGAGGAATGACCGGAAGGGAAACGACAGGGGGCTTAGGAGGAACATTTGGCACCTCGTACCGGGGCTTGGGAGGAACGTTCGGAACCTCATATAGGAGAGGGCAGACCGGGACCCTGGGCGGACTCGGACAATTAGGGCAAACAGAAGGGGGTATAACAAGGGAGTCTCCAGAAGGGGGTGTAACCCCGACCGTTGTTGCAGAGGCAGAAGGCATTAGAATCACGGCCGACCCCGCTACGAATTCGGTTATATTCGTAGGCTCAAGGAGGGATTTTGAAACCATAAAAAGGGTTATAGAAGAGCTAGACGTAAGACGGAAACAGGTATTTGTTGAAGCGGCCATACTGGAGGTGAGCCTCGATGATATAAAGGCCCTTGGGACAAACCTCAGTTTCGGCTTTACAATCAACGACGATAATCTAGGGTTTGGAGGGACCCAGCTCCCAGGGGTTCCAAGCCTTCTCGGGGTAGCCGCAAGCCCTAATGCCGCCGTAAACCTAGTAGGTAGTCTATCCGGTCTCTTCCTGGGCGTTGTAGGCGAATCCGTCGATCCCGATGGCTCCGGTCCGATTCCTCCCATTCCATCCTTTAGCGCGATTTTTCAAGCCCTTACCTCCCTGACGGATGTAAACGTTCTTTCCACCCCTAGTATTATCACGACGGATAATGAAGAAGCCGAGATCATCGTGGCAGATGTTATTCCATTTCCAACGGGAAGCACCGTCTCGGAAACGGGCGTTACTGTGCAGACAATAGACCGTCAACCCGTCGGAATAAGGCTTGCTATCACTCCACAGATCAGCGAGGGTGATTTCCTAAACCTGAATATACATACAGAGGTTTCTGCCACAAGGGACGCACCCGCCGGTCTTAACACGGCGCAATTCGGTATCGCTACAACCACAAGGAGTGCCGATTCGGCTGTGGTTGTAAAAAACGGCCAGACGATTGTAATAGGTGGACTCGTTCAGGATAGGGAAACCCTTTTGGAAAACAAGGTCCCGGTTCTTGGAGATGTTCCGCTTGTCGGTAACCTCTTTAAATTCAAAAGAAGGCAGAGCAGCAAGATCAACCTAATGATTCTCCTCACCCCGAGGATAGTCGAAAACGAAAGCGATATGCAAAGGATCCTCGAGGAGAGGCAAAAGCGGAATATGATCCTGCAAGAAAAGGGGATTGAGAAAGGAGGGTACTGAAGCCATGAAGAGCCTTGAGGAAATAGTAAACCGGAGAAACCCCGAAGCATGGGTGAAAATAGACGAACTCCTATCAAGGAACGGCGAAAGGTTTGAAGAAACCCTTATTAAATCGAAGGCGCTAAGCGATAACGAGGTTCTTGAGATTCTTTCGGATTTCTATGAGGTCCCTTGTATCCATAGCATATCAGAAAAGGATATCGACCCAGAACTCGTGAAACTCCTTCCGATAAGCTTTGCAAAAAAGTTCAGGCTGATCCCGCTAAAGAGAGGAGACGGAAAGGTATTGGTTGCCATTGCACCGCCAATCGATCTATACGTACTCGACGAGCTAAAGTCCGTTTTTGGATGCGAGGTTGAGCCGTTTCTCGCCCTAAGCCACGTGATCCTGGATTCGATAAACAAGGTCTACGAGCGTGGAAGGGAAATGACCGATGAGATCGAAGAGGAATCCCTGGGAATCACGGAATCGGAGTTTCAAGAACCAAAGGACCTCCTTGAAGCGGAGGACGAGGCACCGATAATAAGGTTTGTAAACTCCCTTCTCTTCCAAGCCGTAAAGGAGAAGGCGAGCGATATCCATATAGAGTGCTTCGAGAAAGAAGTAACGGTAAGGTTCAGAAAGGACGGACTCTTACACAGGGTAGCCTCGGTTCCCAAGAGACTCCAGTCATCCGTAATTTCAAGGGTAAAGATCATGGCTGAACTAGACATCGCCGAAAAGAGAAAACCACAGGACGGCAGGATTCGTGTAAAGGTCGCCGGACGTGACGTAGACGTCCGTATTTCCACGGTTCCAACCTCCTGGGGGGAAAGCGTTGTTATGAGGCTTCTCGATCGCTCCTCGGTCCTTCTCAGTCTGGAGGATCTCGGACTCGAGGGTAAAAAACTCCAAACCATAAACTCGCTTATCCATCGTCCTCACGGGATTATTCTCGTTACGGGTCCCACGGGAAGCGGAAAAACAACTACCCTCTACGCAGCCCTTGAAAGAATCAACTCTCCCGATAAGAAAATCATCACGATTGAAGACCCGGTCGAGTATCAGATCCAGGGAATAAACCAGATTCAGGTAAACTCGAAGGTGAATCTCTCTTTCGCAAACGGACTAAGATCCATCCTCCGTCAGGACCCCGATGTGATACTGGTAGGGGAGATAAGGGATAGGGAGACAGCGGATATTGCGATTCACGCATCTCTTACCGGTCACCTCGTTTTTTCGACGCTCCATACAAATGACTCGGCTAGTGCGATAACAAGACTGATAGATATGGGGATCGAGCCCTTTTTAGTTGCCTCATCCCTTATAGCGGTCGTCGCGCAAAGGCTCATCCGTTTTCTCTGCCGTTCATGTAAAGAGATCTACATACCCCTAGACGACGAACTCGCAAGGATAGGCATAGAGAGAAACCGACTCCCAGGAGGCAGGTTGTATCGTGCAAAAGGCTGCAATGAATGCCTCGGCACCGGTTACAGCGGAAGGAGCGGTATATTTGAAATTCTACTTATCGATGATGAGATTAGAGGTCTTACACTAAGCACCACGGACTCCTCGACTATAAAGAAAAAGGCCATAGAGGCCGGAATGACCACACTTAGAATGGACGGAGCGGAGAAAATCCTTAGGGGACTTACCTCGATAGATGAGGTCATGCGTGTCACAGAAGAAGACGAGGCATAGTGAACCGGATTCTAGGGATCGTGCTCTTAAACGTCGATTCTATATTAGCCACGGTTAAGATATAGAGATGCCCGTTTATAAGTACAAAG
Source organism: uncultured Spirochaetia bacterium (assembly GCA_964636885.1). Classification (GTDB taxonomy): domain Bacteria; phylum Desulfobacterota_D; class UBA1144; order Nemesobacterales; family CSP1-2; genus CAZWVA01. The sequence goes on along the minus strand of CAZWVA010000058.1, from coordinate 8,404 downwards.
CGATAAACGAAAAAGGAAGGTCGGTTGAGGGAATAGTAGATGCGGAATCCCCAAAATCCGCAACCGACAAACTAAAGCGCCAAGGTATCTTTCTCTCTTCACTCAAAGAGGTGAAAAAAGAAAAGACCAAGAGCTTTTCCCTATTTAGAGGAATAAGCACATCGGAACTCGCCCTAACAACGAGACAGTTTGCCACCCTTATCTCGGCTGGTCTACCTCTTGAAGCATCCCTCGTTGCTCTTTCTGAGCAAACAGAAGACCCTATGCTTAGTCAGGTACTCACCCAGGTAAGAGACAAGGTAAGCGAGGGAAGCTCCCTACACAACGCACTTAGAGAGCATCCAAAGGTGTTTTCCGATCTTTACATAAATATCGTAAGGGCTGGTGAGGCAAGCGGTACACTTGACATCGTACTCCTTAGGCTCGCCGATTTTATCGAGAAGCAAGCGGCCCTAAGGTCACGAGTAAGGAGCGCGCTTATCTACCCGATATTTATGTTCTTTATAGGAAGCGGGGTTTTGTTTTTCATGATGTCCTATGTTATCCCCAAGATAGCCAAGATATTCGAAGATAGCCGAAAAGCCCTTCCCCTAATTACCGAAGTACTCATAGGGTTCAGTAACTTTTTCAGCCAGAATCTCCTCCTCATTCTGTTTTCTTTCATTGGTCTGTTCTTTATCATATACGGCTTTAGCAGAAGGGAACGAGGAAGATTACTCTTTGACCGACTAACACTTAAGATCCCTATATTTGGAAGGATAGCGAGAATGGTTATAATATCAAGGTTTACGCGTACCCTGGGAACACTGCTTGCGAGTGGGATCCCGCTTCTCAATGCGATTGAGATAGGAGAGGCGATTACAGGGAACACGGTCTATATCAACGCTTTACAAAGCGTTCGTGAGGATATAAAGGAAGGAACGAGTATCGCCGGCCCTCTTAGGGAAAGCGGGGTTTTTCCTCCGCTTGTAACACGGATGATAGCTGTAGGGGAACAAACAGGAGAACTCGAGGAGATGCTTGTAAAGATTGCCGATACATACGATCTTCAAGTTGAGACCTCTATCTCCGCACTCACATCCCTTCTTGAACCTATAATGATAGTCATAATGGGAGCCGTGGTTGGTTTTATAGTATTCGCGATTCTTCTTCCAATATTCGATTTAACATCTACTATTGGCAAATAGGAGGTTAAAGATGAAATCACAAGGCGGTTTTACCCTTATTGAGATCATGGTGGTTTTAGTCATTATCGCAGCGCTTGCCTATGTCGTCGGGACAAACGTTATAGGAAGGCTTGACAAGGCGAGGATTGAAACGACAAAGATCCAGATAAAGCAGCTTGAATCGGCTTTAAAACAATTCAAGCTCGATAACGCCTTTTACCCCGAGACTCAGCAGGGGCTTCAAGCCCTCATAAGTCCTCCAACCGTTGGGAAAGTCCCACAGCACTATGCCCCTGAAGGGTACCTTGAAGGAGATACGGTTCCTAAGGATCAATGGGGAAACGATTTCGTATACGTGGGCCCTGATCAAACGCAAAACGGCTCTTATGAGATAGTATCCCCAGGACCGGACGGTGTGTATCCCAGTGATGATGATATTTCGAGCCGAAGCATACAATGAAGGATAAAAGGGGTTTTACCCTTATCGAACTAACAGTAGTGATTCTCATAATGGCGGCCTTCTTTCTAGTGGCCATACCCAAGTTCAAGGATATAACCGAGGTAAACATTAAAAGCGCATCGAGAAGGTTGAGCGGAACTATAAGATACCTCTACAGCGAGGCCGCCTTTAAAAAAAGGGTATATAAGCTGGCATTTGATATTGACAGGGGGGAGTACTGGATAGAGGTTCTCGACGGGGATGAATTCGTGATACCAGATGATCCGTTCTTGAATAGGAAACAACTCCCCACGGGTGTCTATTTCAAGGATATAGAAACCGAGCGGAGCTTTGGAAAGGCCCTGGACGGAAGCGAGCAGTTTATACTATTTATGCCAACGGGATTCGTTGAACCTGCTGTAATCCACCTTGGAACTGAAAATGGGGTTTACTATACAATAGCAACAAAACCCTACACAGGCGGAACGATTGTATTAGATGAATACGTTGACCTTTTTAAGCAGTGAAAAATCAGGGAATGGAGAGAGAACCATACCAAGAGTAAATAGAGTCCTTCCGGGTTCACGGGATCGGGGATTCACACTTCTTGAGGTACTCGTTGCGGTTGTGATACTGGGCACCGCGCTCACCGTACTGCTAGGCGCCGTGAACAAGAACCTGATTCTAGCCTCCAGGTCAAAAAATCTAACGATTGCAGGAATCCTAGCTCAAGAAAAACTCACGGAGATCGAGCTTGAGGGGTATCCACAACCAAGAGAAGAAAAGGGAGAGTTCGAGGGAGCCCCAGGATTTAACTGGTTTCTTTCCATAAAACCCTTTGAGATTTCGGAGTTGGGGATAGAGATAAGAACGGTCCGACTACTAATTACGTGGGATGAGGGGAAAGAGAGCCTTGAAGTTACGATGGCGATCTCGGATCTCGGATAAGGGGTTCACCCTCCTTGAGGTACTCCTTGCCGTTGTTATAGGGGCGATGGTCTTAACGGTTCTCTACGCCTCTTTCTTTCAGATTATAAAAGCAAAGGAAAGCGCCGAGAACACAATTGAACTCTATCACGAGGCCAATACCGTCTTTTCCAGGATGACGAAAGACCTCCAAGCCGCATATCTAAGGGGAAAGGTTTTTTCGGATTCTATAACTTACCCATACTCTTCCTTTGTCGGGGCAAAAGAGGGGGATCAAAGCTTCATGAGATTCACGTCCCTTTCAAGAGAGCCGGGGATAAAATCCAAGGACGCCGATCAAGCCGAGATCAGTTATTATCTAGAACCCATCCCTCAGAGCGATCTCTTCCTTCTTATTAGGAGTGAAAACCCAAGGATCGGTACCGATTCCGGAGGAATACAGTACCCGATTTCTGAACACATAGTAGAGTTCAATCTGACTTATATATCGGATAACGTAGAGGGACCAGTTGAAGAGTGGGATTCGAGTCAAACTGGCTCTTTGCCAAAGGCCGTGCAAGTAACCCTAACTATGAGGAGTCCAAGAGGAGAAAACGTTACGTTTAGTTCCCTAATAGGGATACCGGTGGCGAATTAGAGGGAAGAATGGACGAATTTAAAGATCCAATGGATAAGGGTAGACATAAAAGGGGATCCGAGACGGGAATTGTGCTTGTCGTCGTGCTCATCGCAATTGCGATTCTCTCCACACTCGTTGTTGACCTAATATACTTCACCCAGGTTGATACGGAGATATCGGCTAACACGAGAGACGAAATAATAGCACGCTACATTGCTAAATCAGGAATCCAGGTCGTAGCTGGCACTCTAAATAATAGCCCCCTTGAAGGGTTAAAGGAGATCTCGGGTGTATTCGGTGATCAAAGTGGGTATTCTAAAGGGTACTGGACTATAAGGGTCCCATCTTTTCCAGTTGGTAGTGGAACCGTATCCATTACAGTTATCGACGAGCGATCAAAGATAAATCTAAATGCTCTTGTGAGTCAAACCACAAACCAGGTTGACTTGCAGGTGCTTACAGAACTCAGAGAGCTTTTTAGAATGCTCGGTATTTATAGCGGCAAATCCGAACGCTTTATTGCGAGTTTAATCAACTGGCTCGACCATCCAATTGAAGGTTCAAAAACAAAAAACGATCAAAACCCAGCAGGAGCGGATGCCAGGTTCTACGAGAGCTTAGATAACCCCTATAGCATAAAAGACGGTCCACTTGACAGTCTTGAGGAAATCCGGCTTATAGATGGAATGGAAAGCGAGTTCTTTAACACTATAAAGGACTACGTTACCGTCTATCCAAGGGACAAAAGGGTGAATTTTAGCACCGCTTCTAAACTCGTAATGATGGCCGCGATAAAGGGCGCCAGCGTCTCTGCAGTTCAGGGACAAGAAACCGGATCTCCAGAAGAGGTGCCCGATGACGTAGCAGAAAGCATAGCCGAAGCCGTAATAGAGGCGAGGAAGGACGAACCTGTAATTAAACAAAAAAGGGTGAGAGAGATAGCACAGAGCGTTGATCCAGAATCTAAAATCAGCGCGGGTCTCACAGGTGTGGTTTTGAACTCAGGGGAAAGTGATGTATTCTCTGTAATATCTGTAGGCAAGTTGGGAGAAGAGGAAAGCCCCACAACCAGTATCGTTAAAGCGGTTATAAGGAAGAGCACATCTCTAGATTCAAGCAGGGTGAAAATCATCTCATGGAAAGAACAGTAGAAAAGATAAGAAAGATAAAGGAAGAGCTAAAAGGGAGATTCTTTGAGAGAGACGATGTTATAGAAGGTGCCTTTTGTGCGATTCTTTCCGGAAACCATGTGCTTCTCATAGGCCCTCCCGGAACGGCAAAGTCCCTGCTTGCACATGAGATCTGCGGTAGGATTCAAGGAGGGGTATACTTTCAGTGGCTCCTTACAAAATTCACCACACCCGAGGAAATATTCGGTGCCGTGAGCCTTAAAGGCCTCGAGAACGACGAATATAGAAGGGTAACCGGTGGAAAGCTACCGGAAGCCCATATTGCATTTCTGGATGAGGTTTTCAAGGCGAGTTCCTCTATACTCAATACCCTCCTTACAATCATGAACGAGAGGGTTTTCTATAATGGTACCGAGGCGATTCGAGTACCTCTCATTACCCTCTTTGGAGCAAGCAATGAACTCCCATCCGAAGAAGACGAGCTTGAGGCACTATATGACAGGTTTTTGTTAAGATACGTTCTCGATTATATAAAAGAAGACTTTAGGTTCTTAAAGATGATACAGGAAGATGTAACCACGGGTGAGAGAACCACAGTAGACCTTGAAGAAATCAAATACTGCCAATCTCAAGTAAGGGACGTTTTTATTCCGCCCAGTACGGTAAAACTCATCTCCCGTATAAGAAACGAACTCAGAAAGAAGGGAATAGTACTCTCCGATAGGAGATATAAGCAATCGGTTTTACTCCTTAAAACCAAGGCCTATATCGATGGAAGAAACAGAGTCGAAGAAAGCGATCTAAGCATCCTTGAGAACGTACTTTGGCGGGAGCCCGGTGAAAGAGTCGAGATACAGGGTGTGATTTATCAATCGCTTCATGGCTATAGAGATCGCCTTCGAGAACTACTAGTTCAAGCAAAAGAACTGGAGTCCTATGCTAAACGTCCATGGGACGACAAAGAGACGTTTATAAAGGCAAACATAGAGGCACAAACAAAGCTAAGGCATATACTGTCAAAGCTAGACCAGGTATTTGAAGAATGCAAGGAAAGGGGAAAATCCACTGAGGAAATCTCTCGTGTAAAGGCTCAGATCGAGGATATTCAGAAGGAAATCCTGAATAGACTGGTCTCAGAGAATGAAGGGCTGACTTAGTTTGAACGAATAGAGAATTGGAACCCCTTATTGAAAATGATCTCACGATTACATTAGCCTTATTCGGGCTCTTGATATTAGGGGATTACTACCTTATGATGTATAGATATATCTTCCCATTGCCGAAGTGGCGGAATTTGGCAGACGCGCTGGATTCAGGATCCAGTGGGTGAGAGCCCGTGGGGGTTCAAATCCCCCCTTCGGCACCATGAAGGGACACGTAATGTTTTCACTTTCCAGGGCAAACCATTAAGAGATATAAGAACTGCTTTTTACAATTCTTGCAGAAAAGCCAACATAAAAAACCTGAGATTTCACGACCTTAGACACACTTTTGCTACCAGGCTTGTACTTTCCGGGGTTGACCTTGTCACCGTTTCTAAGCTACTAGGGCATTCGTCTATCCACATGACAATGAGATATTCTCACCCTACACCCGAAGCACTTAAAAAGGCAGTTTCTACTCTAGACGACCCAAAATCTGAAAATTTTGTTAGCAAAAGTGTTAGCACAAAAATGGATTAAAAGTGATTTACTTTGAGCAAGTTAGATTGACTTTTATCTTTTGCCCAGCACAAAAACTGTTAGCACAATTCTAGAGTGTATTTTCAATTAGCCGAGGGAGGTAAAAAGGTTAAAAGGATAAGGGGTTAAAAGATTGAAGGCTACCCTTGATTGGGATACTCTAAAAAGGGCAGGTTGCTTGCACAGCCTGCCCCAAAACTTTATAGAGAAGGTGTCGCCATGGAAAAGAATAAACAAAAAATTCAGCTTTTGCAACAAATCAATGAGGTCGTAACCGTACTAGAGCAGTTCCTTGGAATCTCAATCAGTTTGGCAAATCTCGAAGGTTTTATTGACCGGCTTTTGAAGAAAACCCCGGGAGAACTCATCCCCTTAATGGAGGATCTCAACAGATTCTTTGATCGTCTTGAAGCTCAAGTAGTCCCACACCATCCGGGTGGTCCAATCACAATTCACCCCTCCCTCCTTGAAGGGATCCTGTCAGCTAAAAGGTTCTTCGGGACAAGGAATCACTTTCCAGATTCTCTTATCCTCGCCTCATTATTAGTTTGGATTTCGGTTGGAGCCAGAATATCTCACGACATTCGGACACAACCTAATAGTGAAGAGGCTCTCATCGTAAAATGGAAACAACTCCTCGAAGAACACTCGGTGACCAGGCTACACATTGAAGAAGCTCTCGACAGGCTAAGCAGGAGAGCCCTGCAGGAATTGGAAAAGAAAAATCCGAGGTTTGGAAGTTATTTCCAGCTCCGTGAGCCCTGGCCCCTTGTGGATAAAGCTTCAAAAGAAGCCCTACCGGGCACTCTAAGAGAGGATTTCCTGAAGGCTACCAGGGGGGATGTTTCCATTGCATTTATTCCTCACGCCGTGGCAATGGATCTATACGATGAGAATAGAAAGCTAATACAGGCTAAAAGGTTTGAAGAATCCCTTGATGAACCAATAGCAACAGAAGATTTTGAAATCACTTTATGTGACATACTCTTCGAGAGTTTAAATTGGGAAGAAATCCTCGAAAGTCGAGAACTCATCTCAAAATGTTTGGAGATCGTCAACGATCCTAAAAAAACAAGCCCCTTAGAGAAACGGGTTTTTTTACACCGGTGTATAGAGGGTTTAACTCAACGGGAAACGGCAAAGGAACTAAAGATAACACGGCAGACCGTCTCTGAAACGGAGATAAGATTGAGAAAGAAGTTGAAATCTTTGAAGTTTTTGTAGTCCCGACAGTTATCTTAATATCCCTTCCATAAAAATTTTCAAATCCCGAAAAAAAGGACCTGCTCTTTTTCAATTTTCCTTCGAATATGGGGTAAGAGGAAACGATGTCGACACGGATTTTGATTGCTTTGAGTGCCAAAGGCATTGATGCAATTTCAATATCAGCCCCTGACGCACCCGATCGGCTCCTTGGGTACCTCGTCTGCAGTGAGATCGAGAAGGAACTCGGGAAATTGGGCGAGATCGTACAGGTGGTTTTCAAGAAATATCAGCAAAAAGAAGAGGCGTCCAATGCATAAGGACGCCCCAGGACCACCTTCCGGGTTTGTTCAGATTCCCAATATGATTCTAAGAGCTGGATGGTTAACCCCCCAAGCCCGGCTCCTATATGGCATTTTACTCTCCTACTGCTGGGACAAAGACTTTTGCCATCCATCCGAGGAAACCCTCTCAAAGGATTTGGGTCTATCGAGGCCACAAGTTGATAAATACGTCAAGGAACTCGAGGTTTCCAGCTTAATTAAGATCAAGAGACAGGGTTGGGGTAAACCAAACTTTTATTTTGTGGACAAAAACCCTGGAAATGGGCTTCCTGATGTAAAGCCGGCTTTACATCAGGATGTAAAGCCGGCTTTACACGAAGAATACTCATTTAAGAATATCCAATATAATACTCTTTCTTTCAGCAATGGTGCTAATATCAACAGAGCCCCGGAATCCAACCTTGAAGACATAGAAAAAAAATTTTTTGATTCAGTTAGTAAGAAAGAAAAAAAACTACTCACTAACCAGCCTAAAGGGAAACCCAATGGCCGAGATTTCACCTCAGACTGTGAGGATAGGGCCAACCCTTCCCCTAGTTGCAACTGTAGAACTCCACGCGATTGTCCTGAGTGTAGGTCGGAAAACCTCAAACTTCTCAGGGACGCGATAGAAGGGATCAGGTCGAGACCGCCCGATAACTTCCCCGGATCCCCCCGGTGTAATCCATCGGCTGGGGAATCTCGCCAACTGGTTCATCAAATCGTCAGCTCCCTCACCGCACAGATGAGCTTTGAGGATCCTAACGGGTCCCTTTCGCATGGGAAAGATCCGGAGGCCGAGCTCGCCCGCATTAGGGAGATGAACCGACGGAGGCTCTCGGGGTGATGTTCAGGTGTCCTCTTGAAAAGAAAAGAAGGGATACTTGGCTCACTGCCGATAGAAGCAGGAAACTC
>CAZWVA010000057.1:0-17915 GCA_964636885.1 uncultured Spirochaetia bacterium | reverse complement strand
GATCGTCGTGAAACACGGGTATATCCATTTGCTTTTTTAATTCCTCTTCTATGTAGAAGCATTCGGGTGCCTTTATGTCCTCGAGGTTTATCCCTCCAAACGTAGGCTCTAGATATTTTACGGTCTTTATCACCTCATCCGGGTCCAAGGTATTGATCTCAATGTCATAGGCATCAACGTCCGCAAAACGTTTGAAGAGAACAGCTTTACCCTCCATAACCGGTTTACCTGCCAGTGCCCCTATATTGCCGAGTCCAAGGACGGCGGTTCCGTTGGATACCACGGCAACTAGGTTTCCCTTATTCGTGTACTCGTATGCCAGGTCTGGGGATCTCTCTATCTCCTTACAGGGTGCCGCTACACCGGGCGAGTAGGCTAGAGAAAGATCCCACTGGGTTTCACAGGGTTTTGTAGGAACCACCTGGAGTTTTCCCTTACGGCCCTGTCTGTGGTATTCCAATGCGGCTTGCTTCATGTCTTTTTTATCCGTGCTCATTTTCTCCTCCGTTCGCTTGTCTTTGTTAAAGATTCCGTAGGGTGTTCAGTGTCTTGCACTGCATCCACAACCCACGGGAGTGCATCCACAGCCCGAAGGGCTTTCAGGGGTGGACGAGACGGGGATGGAGCTCTTGGATTTAAATCCGAAGGTAGAAAATCGCTTCTCGATATCTGTGCTTCCGCACTCGGAACAGGCGATTTTATCATCGGAATTTAAAACCAGGGTCTCAAACTCGTTTCTACAGTTTTTACACACATATTCATAAATCGGCATATAGGGTTAATCTCCTTATACTCATGGGTAATGAACATTATAAAAATTATAAGGTGAGTAGTCAATAGAAAGACGGGCTTAATTTGGCTAAAACCCCTTCCAGAAATCCAGTCCCGCCCAATCGAGGGCTTTCTGTCCATAGATGTTCAGGTAGTAGAGGTTGTTTGTTAGCATTAGAACCCCTATGATAACGAGTGCTCCTCCGACGACTGTATTGTATAGACCGTAGTGTCTCTTTATCCAGCTAAACGCCCTGAGAGCGCGAGAGAGAGCAACCCCCGTGAGGAGAAAAGGAACCCCTAACCCTATGGAATACACAAATAGAAGAGCGGCTCCCTTCCCCACGACTTCCGCGGTGCTTGCGTATAGGAGAATGGATGCAAGAATCGGTCCTACGCAAGGGGTCCAGCCGAATCCAAAGGCGACTCCTAGGAGAAACGTTCCAAAAACCCCCAGATCCCCCTCCGGTAGACTTATCCTCCTATTCCTATAGAGCTGGGGGATCTTGATTATATTCATCGTGAAGAGGCCAAAGATTATGATGATGGCGCCCGAGATCTTTAGGAGTAGTAACCTGTTTTGTTTTAAAAATACCCCTATGAAGGAAGCCGAGGTGCCAAGCGCTACAAACACAACCGAAAAACCCAGTACAAAAAAAACGCTTGGAATGAGTATCTTCCCCAACCTCTCCTCTGTATTCTTGTCTGTTAGCTCATTAAGCGATAGCTTTGAGACCATCGAGACGTAACCCGGAATAAGGGGGAGTACACAGGGAGACAGAAAAGAAACGACCCCGGCAAGGAAAGCGAATATCCAGCTTACCTCAGGCCCAACGGTATTCATTTTGTTATTTCCCCTATGTAGCCTACAAAGTCCCTCTCTCCCTTTTCGCCTAAAAACGGTCCGTAGTTCTTTATGATGATCCTTCCCTCTCTATCTATAAAGAAGGTCGCAGGAAGCCCAACCACACCGTAGGCGTTTGAGACCTCTCCAGACGGGTCTTTTAGGTTTGTGTAGGAGATCTCAAATGTTCTGAGAAAGTCCCTAGCCTTTTTCTCGTCGTCAAGGACGTTTATTCCAATAAATACGACCCCTTTACCCTCATACCGCCTCCAGGCCTTTTCAAAGAAGGGCATCTCCTCACGGCAAGGGGCACACCAGGAGGCCCAGAAGTTAATCACTATGGGCTTTCCCTTAAAATCCTTGAGCCCTACCTTTCTGTTTCCGTCAAGGGAGAAGAGGGAAAAATCCTTTGCAACTGGGGTGTCCGATCTAGTAGCTGAAACACCGTCTTTGGCCCCTTTTTCACAGGACAGGAGAAAGAGCACCATAACAAATATACGCAAGAATACCGAAATCGGTTTTTTCATGTTATCTGGTTATGTTAACCGAATTTTATGTCAAATGGTAGATTAGAATGTGATGGGGTATCCGAAAGATACCCCAGTCACCTACCTTTTTTAGTTGGCCGATGTCGGCTGACCGGTCTTAACGTCTATGGGGACAATCGCATTTATGTTGTTTTTGGCAAAGACCATACCTTTTACCGTGACTATATCCTCTTCGTGGCCCTCTAGAAGCTTATTGGGATTTGTCCCCGGAGAACCTTCCAGAACCTGGTAGAGCACACCGGCCTTTTCATCCAGGATGCCGTAAGCCTGCCCGGCTTTTGCACATGCGGCCGCACACTGCTTATGCGATTCACCCTTTAGACCCATCTGTATATAACAGGCAGGGTCAACGACCCGCCCTGTAATGGTCATCTCCTTTCCTCCGGTTGCCTCCCCGGAGAAGGTCAGAGAGTGTGCGAAGAAGAGGAAGGCCCCGACAACCAAGGCCAAAATGAATCCAAGACGCTTACCCATGTTTCTTACCTCCTTTTATCTGTATTGTCCCTACCTTCCGGAGGAAAACCCTGCCGTATTAGATGAATCTAATTCATAAAGGTTTCAGCATCTATCAAAATCCTGCCCTCTTTGGGTTCTTTTCTAATCGGGAACAAAAAATGGGTTTTGTAAGGTACTATACGAATCCTTTTTAGAACGCCTGAATCTTAAATGTGTAGAAATGGTTTTGAATACAACTTGGAGGATAATGGTATGAAGGCTATTTGGAGAAATGTGGTTTTAGCCGAAAGTGATGCCACAGTTGTGGTGGAGGGAAACCATTACTTTCCGTTAGAGAGTATAAAGAAGGAGTATTTTCGTGAAAGCGATACCCATACTATCTGTTCATGGAAGGGAATAGCCAGTTATTATAATATCGTGGTTAATGGCGAGATTAACAAGGACGCCGCTTGGTATTACCCCGAGCCCAAGGATGCGGCTAAGCATATAAGGAACCATGTCGCATTTTGGAAAGGTGTGCAGGTGGTTAAATGAATCTTTCCAAAGATCTTCTAGACTTGCGCCGTTTGCAAATGAAAGCATATAAAAAAGAAAAGCGGTAATCATAATCTTGCTCTCACTTTTTGATCCTACGTATCAGGTATTCCCTAAGGTCGCTTAGGGTGTCGACGTCTCTTAGGGGTTTTAACAGTTGAAACCTAAGGCCTTTTTCTCTTATCTTCCTTAGGGTCTGGTCGAGTACGAGTTCTGTGCTCCAGGAAATATCATGAAGTATACCGGGCTCCGGTTTCTTGAGCCCTAAAAGGTAATACCCTCCGTCTTCGGTGGGGCCCAATACCACATCCACGGCCTCTAGGGCATAGAGGGCCTTAGAGATCGTCTCCTCCGAGACCTCAACACAATCCGTTCCAATAACTATCGCCTTTTCGGCTCCCAGAGAAAAGACCTTTGTAAAGGCATTTGACATCCTCTCGCCTAGATCCCCTCCCTCTTGGGGAAATAGGTTATTAACCCTCCCTTGGAGCCAGCCTTCAAAATCCGTTTCTCTTTCAGGAGGGTCAAAGAATACGATTGTCTCGTACTTCCCCGAGTTGGATAGATTGCCTATTATGGTTTCTGTCATCTCTAGGTATATCCGAGCGGCGCTCTCTTTGCTTATATCCTTAGCCAATCGGGTTTTTACCCTTCCAGGCTCCGGGTACTTTACGAAGATGAGAAGCACATGGTTTGTAGTGGTTTTAATCATTTTTGTCTTTCCTAATTAGCCACCTGATGGATAACACGATCCTGCACCTTGGGTCTATTCGTGTCTGGACGCTTGTCTTTTAACAACAGCGGCCAGTGCCGTCTGTACAGCAACTATAGCTTTCCTGAAATTCCCCTGTCGGATCGGTGATTATAAACATCCCTCTATACGGGGCACTTGCCAGCTTCTGTGCCGTATCCGTGCATATCTCCACTGCTTCTCCACGGGGAAATAGATGTCCCTCTTCATCTATAATGGCTTTAAATGGGCCGTTATAGATCGCCTTTTGACCTATAAAGACACATCCTGCGGTCTTCTCGAATTTGTATCCTCTTACTGTTATTGAGAAGAAACTATAGTTATCAATGTCTTTCCAGTAGGTCTTTTTAAGAACCTGAAGGCCATAGAATCCTGCCTGCTCCAGGTAGGAGATGAACTGTTCTTCCGTTAAAGCTCCGGCTATGCACTCTCCCCAAAGCCTATCGTTTGTAACTATATGATCGGGGACTTCTCTTTCTGACACGATGTCTGAAATCACGATCCTCCCATGGTCCTTGAGAATTCGCCACATCTCGGAGAATACCCTCTTTTTATCCGGTGAAAGGTTTATAACGCAATTTGACGTAATGAGATCAACGGATTTATCCCGAATGGGTATCTCTTCTAAAAATCCCTTCCTAAACTCGACAACATCGTATCCCAGGTTGTTTGCAACGGTAGTACGACAGTCGTTTGCAACACTGAGCATCTGGTCTGTCATATCCACTCCTATCACCCTTCCGGATGGGCCGACCTTCTTTGCCGCTATAAAGCAGTCGATCCCAGCGCCAGAGCCGAGATCGACTACGGTCTCACCCGGCCTTACATCGGCCACACTCATCGGACTCCCGCACCCGTAGAATCTATCAATGACCTCTTTGGGTATATGGCTGATGTCGTCTGTCGGATAACCGGTAGGGCAGCAGAGCCCATTTTGTGGCTCTTCTGCCGCTTTCCCGTAGAACTCTCTCACCGCTTCACGGGGCTCATCTATGTTAAATGAAAGCACACAGTTAGAATGGGATACCTCAACGCGGATGTCGGATAAGGTGTCGGGTTTTCCATTTATATCGCAGTGGAGTGCGCCTTCTCCCATGCTGAGAAACAGGGGAGGAGCATCGAATCCCGACTTAGGATTGGATTTTTGCCTCTTTTCCTCGGCGAGTTCAAATAGGCTTCTCCTAATCATGTACTCGTGAAGGTCGGAGTAGGGATCTGGTCCGTGCACGTCTCCTTTTCCAAAGGTTGCAACCGAGTAAAAATAGGAGTGCTCGATATCGCCGCCCCCGCAGATGAATTTAAGATAGCAGCCATTACACCTTGCTTTCTTCTGTACAGTAGCGGTTCTAAACGTATTGCAAACCGGGCTATTCCGCCAGATTTCTGCTAAGGGCGTTTCTTTTAGGTTCCCGCAGCTAAGCCCTTTAAGGTTTGCAAAGGCGGCCGAGGGGTAGACCTCACCATCTGAATAAACGCATAGACTCTCCCAGCATGCGTTGCTTAGATCGAATTTAGTGAATTTTCTTGCTCTTAACTTTACCTTTATGGACTCGAAGTTGTCTATCCTGATTCCGACCTCGTCTGCCGTCTTTTTTACCCTATTTACAACCTCAATCAATCTGTATGTAGGAAGTAGAAGGCCTTTGCCTCTATCGGTTATCCTCCCCCTTTGGTGAACCCAGAGGAGGTGATGGTTTTTCACCCCCAAGGAGGCTAGAAGCCTTGTAACATTTGGGACGTCCTCGGCATTAACAGACGTAACCACGGTGGTAACGGTTGGGTTGAGTCCTGCTTCTGCTACGGCCCTTATTCCCTTTATCGTTTTTTCAAACGTACCTCTTCCGCGAATCGGATCATTCACTTCTCGAGTAGAACCATCGAGGCTGATCTGGGGTTTAAGGCGACCTCTTGATACTTCGAGGAGTCGTTTCAAATGTTTCTCTTGAGTGAACGACATCCCGTTTGTAAGAACGATAAGCTCCGAGTCAGGGTCTCGCGTAACGTATTCGATTAGATCGTAGATGTCTTTCCGTATAAATGGTTCTCCTCCAGTGAAGTAGAAACGGAATACGCCGAGTTCTCGTCCCTGATCGATTATGCGTCTTACCTTATCTGTAGGGAGTCCCTTATCCCCCCACGGAGCAGAGTTCACGAGACAGTGGGTACACTGAAGGTTACATGAGTTATTCGTATGTATCCAAAGCTCACTCAGGCGATCCAATCTTAGATACTCGCTCCGGCCTGTATAGGGTGGTCTTGTATAAGGAGTGGAGGATACGAACCTCTCTCTAAGGGCCTCTTTTATGAATGAATTTACATGAACCCACGCTTTTGCTCCGCTTAGACCGAATTCCTTTGCGTAGAGTGCCACGATATCACTAAATGTCTTTTTCCCATCTATATGGCTTACGATTCTGGCTCCTCTTGGGTCTGTGGTTATCCAGTTAGGCCCTTCGGGATCGATAAGGATAACGAGACCGTTTTGCTCGATCTCTGAGTAGGGTGGAGCATGTAAGATAGTTTTATCACCAATTTCCATTTGGTTTTACCTCCTTATGTTTTACACTCTAAAATCCTGAAGACCAGCTAGTTGAGCAGCCTAACTATAGACTTAAGGATCTTCTGAACCAACCGGGACGACTCGAATTTTTGGCGGAAAAATAGGTCTGCGGTTTGCCTTGTTCCTAGAGCCAGGGTTGGATAGACATGGATTGTCGAAGAAACATCCTTTACCGATAGTCCATTCTTAATAGCTAATACGAGTTCAGCAATCAGCTCTCCGGCGTTGGGGCCTATAATGTGGGCTCCTATTATCTTTCCTTTCCATCCGGAGGTGATTATTTTTATAAAGCCAATGCCTTCTACTTCTGTAACTGCTCTATCAACATCTCTGTATTGATGTTTGTAAACGCTATATTTAATCCCTTTTTTCTTCGCTTCAAACTCGGTGATTCCAACATGGGCAACCTCGGGGTCGGTAAAAGTCGTCCAGGGGACAACGGAGTAGTCTACCTTAGCGGGAAGCCTGAGTAGAGCGTTCCTAATCACGATCCTCGCTTGGTATTCAGCCATATGTGTAAAAAGATAGGGTCCAACAACGTCTCCGCATGCCCAGATGTTTTTAGCCGTAGTCTGAAGCCTGTCGTTTACCACTATCCCTCTTCTACTGTATTTAACCCCTGCGGCCTCAAGGTTTAATCCCTCAACGTTTGGCGTGCGTCCTACTGCAACCAGGATCTCATCTGCCGCTATATTGATCTCCTCTCCATTTCTCTCTGCCAGGACTACCTTTTTGCCGTTCTCGGTATAGACCCTCTTGGCTTTTGTCCCGGTGAAGAACCCTATCCCTTCTTTTGTTAGGTGTTTCTCAAGCTCTTTTGAGATATCTTCATCCTCAATGGGAAGAATGCGATCCATCATCTCTATTATAGAGACCCGGGAGCCAAATCGGGCAAAGGCTTGGCCCATCTCCATTCCTATGGGTCCGGCACCTATAACGATTAGAGATTCGGGGAGTTTCCTTAAATGAAATAACTCAATGTGGGATATGAAACCCGCTTCTTGGAGTCCCTTAATCGGAGGGACAAAAGACCTAGAACCCGTAGAGATGACGAATTTTTTGCTCTTTATTCCCCTTCCGTTTACTTCTATTTCTTCTGGAGATACGAATCTCGGCTCACCGAAAATCACATCCACACCCATTTCCCTAAACCTCTCGGGGTCGTCGTGTTCACCTATTTTGTTTATGGTATCCCAGACGTGGCCGATTACATTTGCAAAATCAAAGGAAAGAGGGGTTTCCTCCAAGCCAAATTCCTTTGCACGCCTGATAAGTGAGGCGACTTTTGCGGAGCGGATTAGGGTTTTACTGGGTACGCACCCGTAGTAAAGACAGTCACCGCCGAGTTTGTCTTTTTCAATTAGAACAACCTTAAGGCCGAGTTTTACAGAGCCTGTTGCTACCGTAAGTCCGGCTGCTCCACCGCCTATCACTACAATGTCGTAATTTTCCATCTAATAGCTCCAAAATGGATTTTAGTTAGTATGTGAATCAGACCGTACTCTTTGCCTCTTTATAAGCCAAGGCGTAAGAATAGAAAAGGCCACAACGAGGAAGAATCCGATAAGAATATAAAAACCCCCTTTGGTTATAGAGCCGCCAAAATAAGAATAAACGGAAGTAGCCGGAATGATTCCAATTAAAGTCGCAAAAAAGTGACTCCAGAAAGAGACCTTGAGAACGCCCGCAGCGTAACTAACCAGATCAAATGGAGGGCCTACTGGGGAGCTTCTTATAACGAGTAGCGTCTTAAATCCGCTGTCTGCCAGCTTCTCGTTAATGGAATCCAATTTCCCTTTTAGTATTCTTTCTACAAAATCCTTGCCAAGTAGTCTTGCTATTGTGAAGGAAACACTTGCATTTAGAGTCGCTCCTGTGACGGTCAGGATAGTCCCTAATATAGGGCCAAAAGTAAACCCTCCTGCTAAGGTATAAAGAGTGGGCGGCACTGGGATAAAAGGCCTTATAGAGAATGTGTAGATAAATAAGTAGATAAGGGCTGCCTTTATGAGACCGAAGCTCAGGAGATACCCTTTGATTTCTAAAGGGGTTAGGTCCTCAAATTTAATCCCTGAGCTTCTAATCACCAGAAAGACCAAAACCAGGATTAGAGACAGTAGGGCCAGTCTTGTAACCTTTGCCTTGTTTCTTTCATATACTATTTTCATGGGTTCTTTCACTTAAATATCCACCCAGTTTAGATACATGAGATATCAAAAGGTTTCGATTTTTCGTACAAAAATCGGTTTTAAATTATAATTAATCCGATGATCAGTGTAGTGATCCCAACCTATAATGAGTCAGCGATAATAGAAAGAACGCTTAAGGGCTTAATTGAATCCATATCATCAGAAGATGAGGTCATAGTTGTCGATGGCTTGAGTGAAGATAACACCAAGGAGATCGTAAGGAAATTCCCCAGGGTAATACTGATTACATCTCAAAGGGGGAGGGCAACCCAAATGAATACAGGAGCGGGGATAGCTAAAGGGGAGTACATACTCTTTCTACACGCCGATGTATTGATAAACGAAGGTTGCATATACATGCTTAAAAAGCGGATCAACAAAGACCGGATTCAATGGGGATGGTTCTCTATAGAACTCGATTCCCCAAGGCTTATTTATAGGGTGTTAGAGGCTGGGGCGAATCTGAGAAATAGGATTACGGGTAGTCCTCTTGGCGACCACGGTATATTTGTTAGAAGGGATGTGTTCTATAGAATCGGTGGTTTTCCTGAGATCCCGATCATGGAGGATTTAGAGTTTGTCAGAAAAATAAAGGCTATCTCAAAGGGGGTTGAGATTAAATCGTCGGTTAAAACGAGTGTTCGCCGTTTTGAGGGCTCTGGAGTTATAAGAACATCTCTTAGGATGTGGATCCTTAGAATTCTTTACTACCTTGGAATCCCTCCCGAAAAACTCGCAAGATACTACAGTCATATAAGAAGCTGATTACCTAACACGGGTTTCATCAAAGAGGCAATCAAAAACCCCGGAAGCCCTTTAAACCATCTCTTCCCGATCCTTTCACACAGAATCGCCAGTCTAGCGTTCTTAATGGGGGGGAAATATATATCGTTTTTAATCTGTCTTAATCTAAGCCCTGCCTTATCGGCCAGTTCTATAAGATCGCCCCTTCCGAAAAAACGCCCTTTGAAAAAAGGGTCATTGTTTCGGAATGGCCTGCCCATCATCTTAAGGAGTCCCCATACGCTATTTTTATTGCATACCCCTAGTAAAAGAAGGCCATCTGGTGCGAGCACCCTTTTTAGTTCTCCTATAGCCTTTTCCCTATTTGGAACGAACTCAATCACATTTAGGCATATTATCAGTTTGAAAAAATCTGACGGAAAAGGGAGAGAGGAAATATCGGCAACGAGGAAATTTATCCTTTTATCGAGGCCTTTTGACCTCTTAGATGCCCTAGATACCAGTACCTCAGACTTATCGACTCCTATAGTTTTATATCCCTTTTCTGCAAGAAACAGGCTGTAATGACCACCCCCACACCCAGCATCGAGCGCGTAAACACCCTTTTCTTCGCCACTTAGTAACTCATCCAGCCTCTCTATCACCCTTTGGAGATAGAGCCTACCTAAGGGGGTCTTATACCAGTTGTCAATCGGTTCAAAGCCTGTAATCATAAAAAGCAACCAGAAATCATCTGGTAAAAACCAGGGTATCCGGTTTAAAAGTGTACCAAGCAAACCAATAGGAAACAAAAGATTCGATTCTATTTCCCGATTTGTCTTTTGCCTCTATGTAATTCCCATCATTAAAGTTTATGACTATATCCTTACCACCTACTTTGTCTTCGAGTGGAGTCTTCACCTTTTTAAGTTCGGAAAAGGGATACGCCTTTGCAATGCCTTCAGAAATAACAACAAGCACTCTTTCCTTTGGATGGAATCTATTGTTCCTGTGTTTTATGGGGAACATGATTGAAGTGGAACCTTCGTATCCAGCATATGGATCAATGCTATAGTTCCTGCCGAACCCCGTGTCTCTTGAAAGAACAGATGTCTGTGGGTACTTTGTTCTCCATTCCTCCCATGTCGCAATCACGGAAGGGAAAATCTCAAACTCCGTTCCCATCATCTCTCCCGTAACTGCTTTCATCTCAAGCTGAGACCATAGGCTTTCGGGGTAGTGCAAGGGTTTTTGTGTAAAAATTCAAAAAGGCATTCCCCCATCAACATGGGCTTGTAGGGAAGTGTATTAAAATCGAATCGGGGAAGGCTAAAATTAAAAAGAAACCGGCTTCATGATATAATAACACCTAACGTATATGAGAGGGGAGTCGTCTAGTCATGTTAAGAGCCCTGATATTCGATTTTGATGGGGTTATTGCGGATGCCGAACCAGCCCACATGAGGGCCTTCCAGGAGATCTTAGGTGGGGAGGGAATAGTCCTTTCTAAAGAGGAGTACTATGATAGGTATCTTGCTCTTGACGATAAGACCTTCTTTATGACGGTTCTTAGGGATAGGGGGATAAACCCCGATAAGGGTTTAATAAGAAGCCTCATGACACGTAAGTCGGATTGTTACGACAGGTTGATAAAGGAGAACATCGTTATCTTCCCCGGTGTTCGGGGCTTTATAGAAAGGGCCTATGAGAAATGTGTTCTTGCCATAGGTTCTGGGGCTCTAAGACACGAGATAGAGTTTATACTGAGAGAGGCGGGGATAAGGGAGAGGTTTAATGTCATAGTAAGTGCCGAAGACGTAGAAAGATGTAAGCCCGACCCGGAGGTATTCACAAAGGCGCTTAAAAGGATTAACGATTCTCTCCCCCCTATGGGAGAAATACATCCAAGCGAGTGCCTAGTCGTCGAGGATTCGATAGCCGGCATAAAGGCGGCCCGCTCTGCGGGTATGAGGTGCCTAGCTGTCACAAACTCCTATCCTGCAGAGAGGCTTTTCCAGGCGGATATGATAGTAAGTAGCCTTGAAGAGGTGGAGTTCGAAGCTCTAGAGGCGTTGTTTAATAGCCGTTAATATGAGATCAGAGAATTCTCCAAACACCCTGTCTGCCAGTGAGTTAAGCCTTCCCATAAACCTTGGGGTTTGATCTTTAATAACCCCCGGATCTATCTTCCCTTTTAAAGAGGCGATTTCCTCTTTATTCTCCTGGACGTTTAGCCATTCGGCGATCATATGGGGGGTGACTTCCAGATGAAACTGGAGTCCATACACATTCGATTTATATCTAAAGGCCTGATTTTCACAGAGTGGTGATTCGGCCAGATGAACCCCTCCTTTTGGTATTTGAAATGTATCTCCGTGCCATTGGAATACGGTTTCTTCTCTATTAAAGTATCGAAACAGCCTATCCCCTTTTGCCTCTTCTCTAATCCTTAATGGGTACCATCCTATCTCCTTTTCCCTGTTCTTCGTAACGGGGGCACCAAGCGTTTTTGCGATTAGCTGTGCTCCGAGACAGATCCCTAGAACAGGCACACCCCTATCTATCGCTTCTCCTATAAGCCTCTCTTCCCTTTCCAGGAAAGGGTACCTATCCGTCTCGTAGACATTCATCGGGCCACCAAGGATTATGAGACCGCTTAGATCACCGGACGGTATATCCGGGATCTCGCCCTCATAGAGATTCGCGTAGCTATAAGAGATGTTTCTTGCCCTAAGCGAGTTGGCAAGCGTTCCAAGGTGCTCGTGTGGAACGTGCCTTAAAACCAGAACATCCATCTTTTCTCTCTCGACGTGAATGATCCCTATTTCCATACATCTTACCAGGGATACGCTATTGGAAACAGGGTTTCTAGATCGTTTTTTTCGGCTAAAAATCCCCTTCCTTTACATAGGGATAGCTCCACAGGGCAACCTGGAGGACAACCGATTTAAACCAAGCCTGGTGCATCTTCTCGACCTCCTCGCTACTGTGACCCTTCTTGGCAAGAAACGGTCTAATCGTTGCCGTAATCGGGTATATGAAGGCTACCAGATAGCGGTAGCTTACGTTTGGAACCGACTGAACGCCGTCGGTTTTATTCTTCTTCGTCCTATGATGGCGTAGGCCGATCTCGTACTGGTAGTTCAGCCAGTCCTGGTCATAGGGACGGTTACAGGTATCGAGTATCCACTGGCCAAAGCGATGACGAACAGAGGCAAGGTAATCCGGGTTTGGTTTACCGTCCTTACCCGTAATGTGGATGAGACGCAACGAACCCGTACCAAAGGTCGAGCACGTCTTCTACTTGGTCTTCTAGTACCTCCCCCGCCATGCGCAGGTATTTTTCGTCTTCCTCCGTAAATAGTACGCTCTTCTTTAGGTTTTCAAGGTCCTCTAAGGATAAGGGCGATGTGGGGACCGAGTCTTTTCCGTATGTGTAACCCGCTATCTTGTTTTCAGCCATTTTACTGTCCTCCTACATAACGATATGTGTTTGTGTTATATTAAAAATCATATTGAATGCGCGTCAATAACAAACGGATTGGTAACCAGGTTACGGTTTTGTATATAACCCGCCTGGTTTTTCTATCTTCTGGAGGTCGCTTTGGAGCTAAGGATTGAACCGAAAGGGGAGTCGACCGTATCTATATTAAGGTGCAAGTGGACGATTCTCATTCTCATGAAGATGGCCGAAGGCCTGTCCCGCCCAAGCGAGATTAGGAAGGCGATCCCGGGTATAAGCATAAAGGTGCTGAATGAAAGATTAAGAAGGTTGGAAAGGGAAGGGGTAATAAAAAGGAGGGCTTTTTCGGGCTATCCACTTCGTGTCGAGTACCATCTCAGTGTAGCCGGAAGGAGGTTAAAGCCTATAGTCAGAGAACTCGGTGAGATGGGGATTCCGGTTGCCGAGGTGGCGGAGGTAATAGACTGTAAGTGGATGATACGTATATTGAGCGTTCTAAAGGGGGCTCCAAAACGCACCAACCAGATTAAAAGAAGCGTAATTGGGATAAGTAATAAGGTTCTCTCAGAGAGGCTTCGCAAGTTGGAGAATATGGGGTTTATACGTAGAGAGATAATAGATGCAACCCCACCCGGCGTTAGTTATTCCTTAACCGAGTGGGGAGATAGGCTCATCGGCTTTATTGAGACGAGGGCTAAAGGATGTCTCTAATCTCGGAGAGGCTGGAAACGGTATAGTCCGGCTTGTATCTTCCCCCTTTAATGTGCTCCCCGTTTCTGTTTATCCAGACGGCGTCCATTCCCACGCCCTTTGAGCCGATAATGTCGGCTTCAAAGCTGTCTCCTATAAATATAGCCTCTTCCGGTTGGATTCTAAGGAGATTAAGGGCCTTGAGGAATATGTCCGCCCTGGGTTTCCTCCATCCTATATCCACTGATATAAGGATCCTCTCGAAGTAACCCCTTATTCCGAATCTGTCAAGAAGACCGTATGCCGTAGGGGAGTGGTCGAAGTTCGAGATTATCGCCAATCTGGGATTTCTCTCTTTGATCTGAATGAGGGTCTTCCTGTTCTCTTCCGGGAATTCCATCGCCCCGGCGATGTCTGCCATATGTACCGAAACCATGTCCTCGACGATCCCATCTGATGGCTCTACTTTCATCTTATTCAGCATGAGTCTGAACCTTTCCCTGATATGAAGCTCCTTATGCTCTATGAGTTTTATCTTGTTAAACTCGGCGTAGCTTTCCATGAAGACGTTATAGAAACGGTTAAAATCCACGTTCCCGTATGAGTTTTTAAAGACCCTATAGACGGTCTCGCTCGTCGATCTTACTTTGGTTCCGTCTATATAGACCTCTGGTAAGAGGGCACGGTTAAAATCAATCAGTGTGTCAAAAAGGTCGAATATCACGACTTCGTATCTCTTCATGTCCGGTGTTTATGATACCTGAAAGACATTCGGTTTGTTTATATGGTGTTTCCAACCTTAATAGACTAAAGTATTATAATTGGATGTGTTATTAAGTCTAAAGTCGTAGATAATTTCTAAACCTAAAATGCTCCTACGATAAGAGGGGTCATTTACGGCTTTATAATATCCGGTGTCATTTGGGGAATGATACTCGCTGGTCTTTGGTACTTTCTCTCATGTGGTGGAGGAGAAGACGTTTCTGGGATAGGCCGGATAAGAGAGATCGGTGTTATTCGATGTTTGCTTCTAAAGCCCTCTCCAGGATCACCTCTATTATCTTTTGGTGTAGTCCAAGGGGCTCTGTTACGCGATAGGAGACGTGGGCGTGTTTTTTTGCCACATCTTCCACCATACTCGGGATGTCCATTGAGGAGTGCCTTCCAGGGACGAGGAAGTAGGGATGAACCACTATCTCCTCCGCTCCCTCGGCGACGCAGGCATCAAAGGCCTCGGAGATGGTTGGCTCTGCAAGCTCCATATGGGCATACTTGACTATATCGAAGTCGCATTTACCGTTTTGCCTTACCATGTTTGCGACTTCCACGATCGTGTCATTTGCCTCTTTAATCACGCTTCCATGATCCACTAGGATTAGAGCCCTTTTCTTTCTTTTCATCTCTCTTAAGAAAGTGTGGCGTTTAGCTTTATCGTCTCTAGGAGTATATCGGCCGCACGGTAGAACTCTTCTAATACGAGGTACTCATTTACCGTGTGTATTTCCTTCATCCCTGTGCCTAGGTTCACACAGACTATTCCCTTTTTATTGAAGTAGTTGGCGTCGCATCCTCCGCCGCTTGCTACCTGCTCTATGCTGTATTCCAGGTTTCTAACAGCTTGGTTTACGAGTCCACAGATCCTCGATTCCAAGGGAACGTCCATTTTGTCGTAGCTTCTTTCGATCTCATAATCCACCCTCGCGCCGTGGGTTTTTCCATCCACTGTCAGTTTGTACCTGGATGCCGCATCTTGAAAGCATCTCCTCATATGCTCTACCTGTTCGTGGAGCTTCTCCTCACTATGGCTTCTCGCCTCTCCTATTACGTGAACGTAGTTGGGAATTATGTTGGTTGCAAGGCCTCCCCTTATGACCCCTATATTGGCGGTTGTTTCAAAGTCTATCCTTCCCAGTTTCATGTTGGATATGGCTTCGCTTGCGATCTTTATTGCGCTTATCCCCCTTTCTGGGCAGACACCGGCATGTGCTTCTAGCCCGTAGACCTTGAACTCCAATCTCTCGGCAGAAGGACATCTCACAACGAGTTGATGTGGGGAGCCACTATCTAGAACGATCCCGTATTTTGATTTGAATCTGCTTGTATCCATATACTTTGCCCCTAGGAGTCCGATTTCTTCACAGACCGTAAAGGCGACTTCTATATCCCCGTGAGGTACGTTTTTTTCCTTAAGCGTTCTTATTACCTCTACTATGACCGCGAGTCCGCTCTTATCGTCGCTCCCAAGAACCGTGGTGCCGTCGCTTTTTATCACCCCGTTTTCTATGTGAGGTCTGATTCCCTCACCTGGGCCGACCGTGTCCATGTGAGCCGAGAGGAAAAAAGGGGGTGCATCTAACCTATTGCCCTTTAGCTTCACTATGAGGTTCCCTATATTACCATTAACCTTCCTATCCGCATCGTCAAAGAAGCACTCCCCTCCTATCTCTTCCATGTCCCTTTTAAGCTTAAGACCTACCTCCTTTTCCCTTCTGGATAGGCTGTCTATTCTTATTAAATCCATCACGTATTCGGTCATTCTCTCTCTTATGATCATTGGGGTTCCCTGAATGAGGAGTTAATCTAATTATAACCAAAAAGGGGATCTTTTTGTATTACGATGAATGACTCTTCGGTTTTGAGTTGCTTTTGGTGGCAGTTCAGCTAATGTAATTAGGAATCCTATGTCTTTAAAGGACGGCAGATATGAGAATCCACGTTATAGACCATGACTTTTTCATGCCAAATGTTATAGCCTCATACTTGATTGAGGCCGGCGGAGAACCGGTTTTAATAGAGACCGGTCCCGATACGACTTTCCCTAGACTCGAAGAGTCCCTTCAGGGTCTAGGCTACTCGGTTGAGGACATAAGGAGGGTATTTGTCACTCATATACATTTAGATCATTCGGGAGCCGCCTGGCGATTTGCAAAGGCCGGTGCAACTGTATACGTTCACCCAGTAGGGGCTAAGCATCTTGTTGATCCGACAAGGCTCTTGGCGTCCGCTCAAATGATCTATAAGGACCGCATGGAGGAGTTATGGGGGAAGGTTCAACCGATAGCGGAGGAACGGATCTACGCTATTTCGGACGGGGAGAGATTGAAAATAGGAGGGGTTGAAGTAAAGGCTATTGAAACGCTCGGTCACGCCTCACATCACCACGCCTACCTTATAGATGGCGCCGTGTTTATGGGGGATGCAGCCGGTATCCGTATAGAAAACGGCCCCGTCTTGCCTCCAACACCCCCACCTGATATAAACGTGGAATCTTGGCAGAAGACGATAAGGAGGATAAAGGATTTAAAACCCCAGGCGCTATACCCAACCCATTTCGGGAGATCGAATAGCGTAAACGAGCACCTAGATGAGCTCGAGTTGAGGCTTCTCGATTGTACCGAATGGATTGGAAATCGGTTAAAAGAGGGAAAGAGCGAAGAGGACATGATTCCTGATTTTGTGAGACTTTTCGAGGGTATATTAAAGGGGGCCAATGTGCCTCCACCTCTCATTAAAGCCTATGAACTCGCCGACCCCTTTTGGATGAACGTTTGGGGACTCGTTCGATACTGGAGGAAGTTTCGTCTGTCGGGGTAGGTTTATTATTCTAATTTTTCAACCACTTCTCCATCCATAGCTTGGTCTTTTCCGCTAGCTCTTTGCTCGACTCTTTTCATCTCTTTTCCCCTAATTTTGCTATTTGCATATTCGGATATAAATCTAAGTTAAATGGATTCGGATTTTTTCTCTTCGATAAATAATCTGGGGGGTATACCTTCATTGTAAGCCTTTGGTTACTTTGAAATCTTCACAATTCGATTCAGTAAGTGGTTTTTCCAGTTTTCGGGCAGTACTCGGATTTTAATGGCACGGCGCAGTAACTCGGGATCACTAACCTTACCTGTATATAGGCGGATTAGGTCTGCGATTGAGATGCTCTTTTCCTCCCTACCTATGATCTCGATCTTGCTCCCGGCACTCATCTCGCCTTCTTCAATCACCGAGAAATAGAACCCCGTGTATCCGCTTTTAAGAAACCTCTTTACTATGTCGCTTCGTCCGAACTTGATTCCCAGTTTGTAGCAGGGCATTCGGGGCTGTGTCACCATGAGTACGGCCGATCCGATTCGAAACATATCGCCTATATTCATGTCTTCTTCAACCAAACCCTCTGTCGTCAGGTTCTCCCCAAACATCCCCCAAGGTAGATTCATACCTGGGAGTTCCCGTCTCCAGTACTCGTAGTGTTCGGCAGGATACGAGTAAACCGCCTTATCTTTGCCGCCGTGAACGGATAGATCCGCCTGTCTATCGCCTTCGATGTTTAACCTCCTCACCATTACAGGGCCATCGATCGGTTCTTTAAAGATCCCGGTTGTAACCCTTCTT
>CAZWVA010000056.1:17596-18331 GCA_964636885.1 uncultured Spirochaetia bacterium | reverse complement strand
ACTGGTATGCCCCTTTCCTCGAGTATATCATCCGCATCTGTCGTTGTGGGGCCGTTTGCCGCCTCTACAACCATCTTGCATCTCAGCTTCGGGGCGTTTTCCTTTGTAATCACCCTTCCAACCGCGGCAGGTATGAGGACGTCGCATTCGATCGTAAGGAGCTCCTCGTTTGTTATCCTTTCGGCCTCCTTAAAGTCCTGCACCCGTCCCCTCTGCTTAGGAATCTCAACGAGCCTATCGACAGGAAGACCAGAAGGGTTATAGATCCCGCCGTAAACATCGCTTAAGGCGATGATGCGGCATCCCATCTCTGAGAGTTTTAGTGCCGTAAAGGTCCCCACGTTTCCGAATCCCTGTATGCTCACACTCGCCCCAGAAAAGGCCCTTCCAAAGTATCCTAGAGCTTCTTCGACTATATAGGCCACCCCGTAACCCGTAGCCTCTTCCCTTCCAAGGGAACCTCCTATCAAGACGGGTTTTCCCGTAACCACGGCTGGCGTTGTGTAGCCCTCCGTCATGCTGTAGGTATCCATCATCCATGCCATCGTCTGGGGGTTCGTTCCCATATCCGGGGCGGGGATATCCTTGTTTGGACCGATTATGGGAAGGATCTCCACCGTATATCTCCGCGTAAGGCGCTCAAGCTCGCCCAGGGAGAGACTCATAGGATCTACAGACACGCCCCCCTTTGCCCCACCGAACGGGAGTTCTGCAAGACCGCACTTCCAGCTCATG
>CAZWVA010000056.1:0-17562 GCA_964636885.1 uncultured Spirochaetia bacterium | reverse complement strand
TCCACGTCTGGATGATACCGGACCCCACCCTTACATGGGCCGAGTGTGAGATTGTGCTGCACGCGGTAGCCGGTAAAAACCCTTATCTCCCCACTATCCATCCTCACAGGACAACTCACTATTAGGGTACGCTGAGGGAACCTGAGTCTCTCCCTTATCCAATCCTCAAGCATGAGAAGATCACAGGCCCTGTCAAACTGCACGATCGCATTCTCAAAGGCGGGTGACTTAAATAGCTCGTACATCTCCTTCTCCTTTTCAACCTCGGTTTTTTTACATGAGCTAGTCTATCACGAAAAAGAACACGGCTATAGACCCAAAACCCATAAATAATAGAACTAGGCCCACCCGCTTAAGTGTACAACCCTCAATCTAACACGTGATAACTAGGACTTTGGAGGGGTGTGGACTAATACTCCTTAATGGGTTTCTGGCCCTTTATTATTAATTCAGATTGGTGTATATTTGCCTTTTTAGAGGGGATTGGCATAAGACCAAAAGGAGTATCCGTACTTGCCACAGGTGAAAAACGGCCACATAAAACCGGGCGCTGATTATGGTGAGTCATCAGGTCCAGATCCCAATGTCTCAGATCCTGTAGGATACGACCCAAAAACGACCAAGACCTAGTAGGGGGAGAAGGGATTGGAGAACGCAAAGATCCTTGTGGTTGAAGATGAGAAGATCGTAGCCAGGGATATAAAGAACAGACTAAAAAGCCTGGGTTACACGGTTCCAGCCATCGTCTCATCGGGAGAGGAGGCCATTAAGAAGGCAGAGGAGATCCGACCGGACCTCGTGCTTATGGACATCGTTCTAAAAGGCAAAATAGATGGAATCAAAGCCGCTAAGGAGATATACTCGCGTTTTAATATTCCTGTGGTCTATCTTACCGCCTATTCGGATCAAGAAACGATCAAGCGGGTTAAGAAAACGGAACCCTTTGGTTATATCCATAAGCCATTTGAAATAAAAGAGATAAGATCCACCGTTGAGATAGCCCTTTACAAGCACAGCATGGAGAGCAGGTTAAAAGAGAAGAAAAGGTGGCTTGCCCTCACACTTAAAAGCATAGAAGACGGGGTGGTTACCACGGATAAGAACGGAACCGTGACCTTTATGAATCCCATTGCGGAGGCCCTAACCGGATGGAAGAAGGAAGAGGCGATAGGAAGGAATCTATCAGAGATATTTAAAATAATGGGTGAAGAAACACACACTCCACTATACGAGGATCCCGTAACGAAGGCTATTAAAGACGGTACGGTTTCAGGTCTCTCAGACTGTATTTTGCTCATTGCCAAGGATGGAACGGAAATACCTATAGATAAGAGCACCGCACCTATCAGGGATGATGAGGGTAATATTACGGGCGTGGTTTTGGTTCTCCGCAAGGCTAGCAAGCCCAGGCAATTGGAAGAAGCCCTGAGAACCCATCAATTCGAATCGATGGATAAAATCAAACTAACCATAATCTGCTCTACCATCTTCCGGGAGGGGATACGCAAGATACTAGAATCAGAAAAGGATATAGAGATTACCGCCGAAGCCTCAACCGATCAAGAGATCGTTCCACTCGTTGGAGAGATAAAACCACATGTCGTGCTTATCGACACGGCAATATGCAACTCGGATATCTCAGAACTATTGGATTCCATTATGGAAAAGAGTCCTGATACGAAGATACTCCTACTCCTCCATACAACAGACGAAGAAGAGATCATAAGGAACATATCCCTTGGAGTTCGTGGATGCCTCACTGACATATCAAACAAGGAGCAGCTCATCCAGGCAATAAGGACTGTGAGCAAGGATTCGATTTGGATGGAGATAGGCTCTATAACAAACGTCTTAACCCGGCTTTTGTCCATAAGAAGGGGCAAGGGGGGATTAAAAGCCAAACTCACCAGAAGAGAGGAAGAGATAGTAAACCTCGTTATCCAGGGCTACAGCAATAAACAGATCTCAAAAGCCCTATTTATAAGCGAAAATACCGTAAAAACGCATCTGGCAAACATATTCGGCAAATTCGGTATCACAAATAGGGTTCAGCTCATAAAGCACGTCTTTTAATCCCCACTTTAAATGCACACCAAACCTTTAATGCCGGTTTACCAATCCGCATGTATCTATCGTTTTTAGAGGGTTATTTACTTTTTCTCGGTATCCATTATCTTAATCTAGCCTGTCTTTATACGATGAGGCTTATGAAAAGATATATCCGGATAATGAGTACCATCCTCTTGGCCTTATTCCTTCATACCGCTACCTCATACGGTATTGGAGGGAAAGGCGGTAAGACGGATAGAATGTCAGTCGATTTTACGAAGACAAGCCTCGACCTATCCCTTCTCGGAACCGTTACGAGCGGGGATTTAAGAACGGCCATTATAAAAAACACGGCTACCGGAAAGATCAAAACCTACGCCGAAGGGGAAAGGATCGATCTAATAAGCACAGAGGACGTAAGGCTCGATAGGGTCTCAGACTGCACGATAATGATTGAGAGGGGAGGCCGATATGAAACCCTGAGCTGTATCAGGGGAGATCGCACGGCCGACCGAACCTATAAGGAAACGCCGGATGAAACCGCGATTTACAGATTGTTCTCCCCACTTGCCAGGTATAAGGTGCTGGGGAAATCGAGTGAGGGCGATAGAAAGACACACGGATTTAGTCCCTATGAAAACGAGATCATCTCGGCCAGTAAGAGACACGGTGTAGACCCCTACCTCGTCAGGGCGGTCATAAAGGCAGAGTCCAACTTCAATCCCCTTGCGGTTTCACCAAAAAACGCACTTGGGATGATGCAACTCATACCTGAGACCGCCAGGGACTATGGGGTCGGTGACCCATTCGACCCAGAGGAGAACATAGACGGTGGGGTAAGGTTTCTAAGAGACCTGATAGACTATTTTAATGGGAATATCGAGCTTGCCCTTGCCGCCTATAATGCCGGCAAGGGATCTGTGATAAAGCACGGCTTTAGGATCCCACCCTATATGGAGACTATGAACTATGTCGATAAGGTACTTGGGTACTACAGCCTCCTAAGGTGGAATGGGAGAAGGTGAGTCTTTTCTATAAAACCCGATGATACTCAAACCATGAATCCCTTTCCTCATCCTCAACATCTAAAATCGGAAAGGACAGAAAACGAGTATGGAATTTCTCACGTGGTTATTTATAATAATCACCCCGAATTCCTTGATTACGACCAGGACTGGCTTTAAAAATCACTCTAGGAGAGGAACATGTTAAGAAGAGTCTTGATTCTCATGGTCGTCGGGGCTCTTAATCTGCAGTTTGCCGCCTTTGCCGATAATGATCCCGAGAGCTCAATCGAAAGGGTCATATCAAATCCGGTTTACTACGATGGCAAAGAGGTGGTGGTAGAGGGAGAGGTAGAAGAGATAAAGTACACGACCTCAAGCTCCGGTAACCATTACACGCTTTTTAAACTGAACGACGAGGAGGAGAATTCCGTAGGGGTTTACACCAAAGGCCGCCTTCCGATTTCAGAGGGAAACAAGGTAAGGGTCATGGGGAAATTCAAGAAAGAAAAGCGGTATGCGATATTCAAGTTCAAAAACGTAATTAAGGCAAAAGAGGTCGAGAAGGCAGACCAAGTGGGAAGCATATAAATACGAGGTATGGATGTACCCTCTGTGTCTTATAACCACTTGACCATCTCAGGTTCACCCTTAGAAGGCATAGGGTTCCAACGGCATGTAGAATAATCCCATGTCGAAGGAGCACTGGTTTATTGTAATAGCCGCTATTCTATATGGAGCCATCACCGCTGGGGGATGGTTTTTTATCGATGCTGGGTTTTCTATATTTGAGATCTCGCTTTACCGCGTCCTCTTTATAAATCTCGTACTCCTTCCGATAGCCCTTATAAGGCGCGGGTATATGGTGAAGAAGGAAACGCTCTCCTTTTTCGTGTTTTACGGCCTAATAGGCGCGTCTTTGGAGCTCGCACAATTCGGAGGAATCGCCCTTGGTGTTCCAGTAGCAATAGTCGTTCTTCTCCTTTACAGTCAACCCATATGGACAATCGCATTTGCACGATTGATGCTCGAAGAGCCAATCACATCAAGAAAGACCATCGCGGCGTTTATCGCCCTCTTGGGAGTCGTTTTTCTCCTTAGATCATGGGAGATAAGATCCCTCGACTCCACGCTCGGAATCGCCTCCTCGCTTCTAGGAGGCGTATTACTATCGCTCTGGATAACACTGGGGAGAAAAAGCGGGATCAGCAACCAACACTACTTAACCACAACGATAGGATGGTCGGGGTTTTCGGTCATCTGGCTGTTACTCCTATGGCCGGTTGCAGCCCTCTTCATTCATGAGCCAAGTCTCATACGGCTATCCATCGATTCTCTACCGGCTTATTGGTTCCACCTTGCGGTCTTTGGATCCGTAGCCGGTGTGATACCACACCTACTCTTTTATAGAGGGATCCAGAACATCCAGGCCTCAACAGCGGGGATCGTATTGCTTCTGGAACCGGTGAGTGCGACAACGCTTGCAGCGATCCTATTCGGCCAGACAGTCGGTTTAAACGTCCTCTGTGGAGGAGCCCTAATCCTTTTCTCCAACTATCTGATAATCCATAAGCCTTCATGACCTAAGCACCTCTTGTTCTCAATTTGAGCTATAGACCCATCCACACCTATCGTTTACAGGCCACGCGAAACCCCTTCCGGATTTGATTAGATTCGACTTTTTTCTTAAAATGTTTTAAGTCCAGGGCAATCTGGGTGAGGCGCTCCAATGAAGAAATCGGATCAAAACATAGCCGAAGGCATCTTATTTACGGATCAGTATCAGCTTACAATGGCACAGCTCTACTATAAGATGGGCCTACACGAAAAACAGGTTCAGTTCGACTACTTTTTCCGTAAGTACCCTGACTACGGTGATCATCAGGCCGGCTACTGCGTTAACGCCGGTTTGGAATGGCTTCTCGATTGGATGCTCGAATCCCGCTTTCGTGATGAGGACATCGCCTACCTACGTACCCAAAGAGGACGAACGGGAACACGGGTGTTTCATGACGATTTTCTAAACTGGCTACGCGTAAACGGGGATTTTAAGGCCATCACCATGCATGCCATTCCAGAGGGCCGTGTCGTACACCCGAATGTCCCCATTGCCGTTATCCAGGGTCCTATGGCGATGGCTCAGATCCTGGAATCGCCTCTACTCAACCATCTGAACTACCAAACCCTAATAGCCACAAAAGCGGCCAGGATCCGTGAAAGCGGTCGAGGTCAATTGCTTCTCGAGTTTGGAATGCGCCGTGGCCACGACAAGGGGGCAAATGCAGGGACAAGGGCGGCTCTAATCGGTGGGGCAGATTTCACTTCAAACGTCGGGATCTCCCACGTCCTTGGATACCCACCCAAGGGAACACACGCCCACAGTATGGTTCAACTCTTTATGGCCCTGGGTGAAGGGGAGCTTGGGGCATTCCGCGCATATGCAGCCCTTTATCCAGATGACTGCTTGCTCCTGGTGGACACAATAAACACACTGGAGAGCGGGGTCCCAAATGCCATAAGGGTATTTGAAGAGCTGAGGCGTAAGGGCCATAAGCCTGTAGGTATCAGGCTGGACTCAGGAGACCTTGCCCATCTCAGCATACAGGCCTCAAAGATGCTGGATGAGGCTGGCTTTCCCGATACATTGATTGTCCTTTCAAACAACCTGGATGAACTCGTCATCTGGCAGATAATCACACAGATTATGGAAGAGGCCCCGCGCTACGGGGTTGATCCGGACCGTCTGATCGGGCGACTCGTATACGGTGTGGGCACAAGGCTTATCACGTCTCACGGCAGATCCGCCCTGGGAGGTGTCTACAAACTGGTTGCCGTCCATAGCGATGGTAGATGGATTCCAGCCCTAAAGATCTCCGAATCCCTTGAGAAGACACCGAATCCGGGTCATAAAAGGGTTTGGCGTATATATGACAGGAGAGGCAAGGCCACAGCCGATCTTCTCAGCCTAGACGAAGAGGACCCGAAGAAGATGGAAGAGATCGTCCTGCGTCATCCCTCGGATTACACAAAATACAGAATACTCAGTCAGAATCAAATAACGGAGATCGAACCCATGCTCGTAGAGGTATTAAGAGAGGGAAAGCTGGTTTATGATCTCCCTTCTATAGAAGAGATGCGCGAGAACCGGAGGGCAGACATAGAACGTCTGGACGCCGGGGTTAAACGTTTGGTGAACCCGCACATCTACCACGTCTCTCTTACCCAAAGGCTCTGGGAGCTCAAACAGGATCTAATAGAGTCGTTGAGAAAGAAGGGTTAAAGAACTTAAGAAGCAGTCCCATAAATCCCACTGTTGTCATTCCGAAGAAGCCCTCGGGCTTTGCTCAGCATGACAGGTACCATTTATGAGATCGGCTCTAGAGATTCCCTAGGGTTTTCTAAGGTCGACCAAATCGGCTTTCCATACCCTCTTTAGAAACCAGCCCGCCAAGTCAAAAACGCTCTTAGCCTCGGCCATTATGATTGAATCCGAAGTCGCTACCAGATCCGCATTCTTTAGGATGTGGTCTGGAGAGTTTACCGCCTCTGCTACACCGTCTATACCGTGTTTCACCATTAGTCCGTTTATGATCTCACACAACCTGCCGGAGAAGGATACGGGTCTATCGAAATAGAACTCCACCCGCTTTAACATAAGGGAGCCTATGTTCTGGAAGAGCTTACCCAGTACCTCCTCCGTAATCGGACTGAACCTGTAAGAACGGTGAACCGAAGCCGAGTCGCGAACCATTCCATCCCCGGCGATAAAGACGAATCCACCCTTTCTATAGGACTCGATTGTGATCAACTGGTTGTAGCCATCCACCTTGAGTATCCTCCCACACACCCGTTTTTCACCAAGAACCTTACCCACCCTACTCTCTATCTCTTTTTTGGTAAAGAATCCCCTATAGAGCACATTTCTCTCCTCCGTACTAAGCTGATAGCGGTTGCCCACTATCTCGAGAATAGAGTGGATAGAATAACCTCTCCTTTTTAAATAGAGGTAATCACGGCTGGCAGTGGTGATCCTTCTCTTATCTATCAATTAAGATGAACCGTAACCACTTCTCTCAAATAAACGAAACGGGTATTATCCCACCGATTACTCGGACTTCCTTAGCCTTTTATAACCCGTGGAGAGGCCCTTAATAAGCTCCTCTATCCTCTCTTCCAGCTTCTCCTGCCTTTCCCTGAGATGAGACACCGCTTTCCTAATCTCGTTAATCCCATCCTGTTCTTCCGATGAATCGCCTGGGACCCTACCCACTCTGATTCCTGTAGAAGGACCTCCCTCTCTTATATTCAGGCTCACTATATCGGGTCTCGAGAAGTGTCCCGTAGAATCTATCACGGCCTTTGCCCTTATAATCATATCCATATCGATCTCTGCGTATAGAATGCCCTCCTTATCGTAGAGAGGACCCGCAAGGTATTCACCCCTCGGATTTATTATGCCGCTTCCTCCTGGGAAGTCCCATTTCGTATACCTCTTAAGGGGAAAGCTATCCGGGACCATATCCTCATTTATATAGAGGGAGGCCGCTATCACAAAAACCTGTCCTTCAAAGGCATACTGACGACTGGCAAAGTCCATAGTAGGTTTAACAAAACCGTGTCCTGCCCAGAGCCCTGCATGTATCTGCTCCCCTTTTGTAAACATCGCATACTTTGCGAGTGTCATGTGATGCTCGTAACAGAAGAACCCCCCTATCTTCCCGAGTTCTGTGTCAAAAACCCTGAGGTCCTCCGCGGTACCCATTCCCCAGATACACTTCTCGCTGTCAATTGACATAAGCTTCCTGTGCTTGCCCAGAAGCCTACCCTTTTTGTCTATAAACAGTATCGTATTATAAAGGGTGCCTCCATCCCTTTCATTCACACCGATTACCACATAGGCCCCTGCTTTTCTAGCGGCTTCTCCGAGTATCTCCGTATCCCTGCTAGGAACCTCTACGGAGTTCTTATAGAGCTCGATAAAGGCGTCTAAGACAAGCTTCCTTTCCGGTCCCGAGCCTAGGTCTTTAGGCCAGTATGGGTATGTAGGAATGAAGGCCTCGGGGAAGACTATTAAACTCGCTCCCCCTTCCCTTGCCTCCTCGATTAAACCGCACGCTTTCCCTATGGTTTCCGCTTTGTTTAAAAAAACCGGAGCGGCCTGTACCGCTGCGGCTACGAACCTCTGGCTCTCTCCCAGCATCTTCTTTCCCTCCTAATATGCACATCGTTTTCTGGGAATCGCAAAGTACCTCTTAAGAGACACGAGGTCAGAACGATTCCGTCCTCTTAATAGACATTATCTCAGTAGAAACAACCCCTTGTCAACAAAGCGTAGATACGAGTCGATTTAAAGACCGAGGGAAGGCCTTATATCCCGAGAAAAGACCTCCATTGTCTTAAAGACGCCCTCTAGGGTTCCGCTCAGGATCTGAAAGACGAGATGAGAGACACCCGATTCCTTATACCGCTCTATACCTTTAGCTATCTTATCGGGTGTGCCACGGAGTAGTTCCCTTTCGTCCACCGCACCCTTTTTTTCCCCATCAGTGAGCTGAAGGTTTTTTCTCAATGATATTACAAAATCCCGATCCCTTTTCTTCTTCTTCAATATCCCGTCCGCATACTCCGATTTCTCCCTTATCTCCTCAGGTACAAGCCCCACTGGATGCCATCCGTCTCCCAGATTCGCCGCCCGCTCCACCGCCCTTTTGCTGTTCCCGCCTATCCATATAGGGGGATGCGGTTTTTGAACGGGTTTTGGAAGGAAACCGATATTTGAAAACCCATAATACCTGCCCTTAAAACTCGGCTTTTCCAAGGTCCAAAGCGACCTTATGATTTCTATGCCCTCATCCGTAATGGCCCCTCTTTCCTCATAACTCACACCAAGCGCATGGAATTCTTCCCTAAGCCATCCCGTCCCGACACCGAATATTATCCTTCCATTCGACAGTACATCCAGTGTCGAAACCGTCTTTGCAAGCACTATAGGGTTCCTATATGGAAGGATTATCACGCTTGTTCCGAGAAGGACCCTGCTTGTGCAGGAAGCCACCTGAGCGAGGGTTACAAGTGGTTCAAAAAACACGCTACCAAACCCCTTATGGGAATCCGGTATCAGGATATGATCGCTCACCCAGAGGGAGTCAAAACCGAGCTCCTCTGCGGCTACCGCCATACCGAGAATCACATCCCTTTTTGCATACATCCCAAAATTTGGGAGGGCGATACCGAACTTCATCATGTACCTAGTTTTCCTTTTCGCCGATCCTTTTTGTTTTCATAGGGATTTAGTATACGCTTTTATCCCGATGCTAGGACCCGCCTATTACCTAGCTTTCCTTAGTTATAACCCTCTCATCTTCAAGGAAGCTCTTAATACTTAGGACTTTTCTCACATAAGACGTCCCTCTTTCAAGACCTCCTCCATTTAGAAACCTCGTTGGTCCAGAGTTATAGGCGATAAGCGCCTCGTCAATACTCTCAAAACGGTTGATTAAAAGGGAAAAATAATATATGCCAAGCCTTACATTGATGAAGGGATCGAAAAGGGATTTATCTCCGTTAAGAGAAATACCCAATTTCTCCGCCATAAATCCTGCGGTCTCTGGCATGACCTGCATAAGACCAACCGCTCCCCTACTGGATACGGCAAGCGGATTAAAGCCGCTTTCCACCTCTATAATAGCCAGAATAAGAAAGGGATCAAGGGAATAATCTTCACATTCCCTTTTAATGAGTCTGGCAAGCCTGTGTGCATCGGCGGGAGGGATCTCATCTGAGAATCTGAGGATGAATCTAAAAATCTCGGCCTCCTCCATCTTAAGGCTTCTCCTTTCCGGATTCTTTTTCTCTCGGATTCCCCCTATAGAAGAACCTGCCGGAACACCAAGAGACATGACGCCCTTTACTTTTACCCGATAAACGCTACTTGGGTTAAAGAAGAGAAATGCGGGAAGGCAGAAGAAGGAAAGGAGGAAGAACGTCTTAAAAAAACCATAGGCTGAGAACATCAAAACATCGTATACCTTTCTTAACATCGCGATCACCTCTTTTTCACCACTCGGCCCCGATTCTTTCCGTGGAGATGGGTATTTATTTTTCACAATAGAGTCAATCCTTTTTGGTATTCATCGATTTGGAGTTTTTTATAGGGAAAATCCCAAGAAAACGACCTTAGATAGATAAAACATATAACGGCTCTTAAAAACCCTGATACACCGTTACTTCTCTTTCATAAACCGGTAGTCCATTTTACCCAAATTATGCGTGACAATCAATGGCGGTTAGCTAATCCACAGACCCTAAAACGCGTCTCCCAAGAGGAACCTAAGGAATGATAGAACCCTTTTTTGTGGACTAGACTTTAGTAGGAAAACCCACGCTAGTTAGACCCCACAACCCCGGTTTCAGGATTGTAAACATATTCCTCGCCCAAGGGATTAGGAGGGAACTCCTTCGTTGGATCCTCTTCTATAAATTCCCTTAGTTCGTTTAGATCCCTTGGATACCTACCGTGGATCTTTTTAAACACCTGGATCCTTGACGCCAGGAAACCGAGATTCTGCATCATCTTCTGTTTAACCAGGGTGGAGCTCTTTACGGCTTTTATCTTACTCACTATGATGAATTTTCCTCCAAGCGGTTCCTCTGGTATCTGCCCGATTATCCCTGCATCCTTCAGGGCATTGAGGTTCGTCGGGATTTCATCGTAACGTCTTATGTACTCCCTTAGAGCCTCGGTTAAGAGATCCTCCAAATCCATCGTGTCTAATTCCTTCAGATTCCTTAGAGCGAAATCCCTTCGCCCCTCATTCGTTGTGTTTTCGTAGATCTCCCTCCATATCTTCCTCGAGAGTTCCCTGTTTCCACCGTAGTTGTGTGCGGATGCAGCCATCCCCCTAATCGAGGCGCGGCGAAGGGGCGAGAGACCCGGTTTTTCCGAGGCTTCCTTAAACAGCTCGGCGGCCCTTTCGTAGTCCTTGACATAGAGATAGTATATAAAGGCCTCCTCAAGTGGAAGACGGAAGCTATCGGGATTATTTTCCCTTCCTTTATCAAAGAGCTTTATTCCCCTTTCTATATCGCCGAGGCCATAGGGTTTTGGCTCTGCAAGAAAGGTCCCTCCAAACCTGTATGCGTTTACAAACCTAGGGTCGAGGTCGGTAAGTATATCGAAATACCTATAGAGGAGATCCGGGTTCTGTTCTTTGTATTTCCTGCCCCCAAAGTACTGAATCGCCCTTAACCAGTAGGTATCGGCGACTATTTCCCTGTATCCAAGAGAGATCTTCTTAAGCGCCGAAGATGATAGATAAACGGTCTCCTCGATAGACCTGAAACTGCCTCTAATGCCGTCGATTCTCTTCTGAAACGGAACGGAAAGAACGATGAGAAAGAATACAATGGTAAGCCCTAATACAGGCCTTTTCGTAAGTGAGGCAAGCATCGTCATAACAAATGATGCAAAATGCACGATTCGTGATGTACGATTGATTTAGTATCCTGAATAAAGGACCCTATATCCCGCATCTCGTTTATTTGAATTCCCTCTTTTCAAATATCATCACAGAAAGCACTTGTATAGAGAATTAGGTCAAAACTCACGTTCCCTCCATAAACCGCCTCACGTCTTACGTCGAATTTCTCAAGGTTCGGTATCACCCTATAGATGATCCCGGCCAAGACCGCTGCGGCCGGAGTTTTTATCTCCTCTGCAAAGAGATTTATATCGCTTGAGAAACGCCCAATCGCAAAGAGGAAAAAGGTTAGAAGCACCGTCATTACAGGGGTTGTAAAGCTTGAAAACACGAGTGCGATTCCGATTATTATGAGGAACTCAAGGTACTCAAAATAAACCGCTTTAAAAAACTCTGCGAAATAGTGCCCTCCGTAATAGACCCTAATAAGATCCCCGTATCTAATCTCGGTATAGAGTACGAGAAGAAAAAGGATAAGGGCCATAGATGCCGTATTTACGAGAAGGGTAAAGGCAAGCCCAAGGTATTTCCCAATGATAAACTCATATCTGTGTATGGGTTTTGAGAAGATGTTATAGACCGTTTTCTTTTCGATCTCCTTATACACAAGGCCCATTCCGAGAAATACGGAGATCATAATACCGATAAGGGAGATTACCGTAAGTCCAAGGTCCTTTACGATCTTGTTATACTGCTCGGCCGATATACTCGCAAATACAAGAGAGCTCAGAATCATCAAGAAGGCAAAGAGGATTAAACTGTATAGGACCCTGTCCCTAACCGCTTCAATAAACGTATTATGGGCAACGCTCCATATTTTTCTCATGGCCATTTTACTGACCTTCTTCCTCTCTCATCATTGCAAGCGAAGCAATCCCTTGATCGCCTTTATTCATGATCCACGATGGGCATCCTTCTTCGCCTCCTCGACGAAAAGCCCCTCAAGGGATTTTCTTAGAGGATGGAGCGACACTACGTCCGCTCGAAGACCAGAGACGACCTCCAAAACCCTCGCCTTTATATCCTCATCAAACCTGAGAACGAGAAACCCTGCCCTCTTTTCAATCGTGACCCTAAGGTCGGCAAACCTGTCTACAATCCCCTCCTCGGCGTCCCTAAGGAGCATTTCATAATCGCTTTGAATCCCTTCAAAAAGCCTTCCGAGTTCACCCGTCTTTACGACCCTTCCACCCATAATCACACCGACCCTATCACACAGGGCCTCGACATCGGAAAGCATATGGGAGCTGAGGAGTATGGTTTTACCCTTCTTTTTCTCTTCCAAAATCAGATCCTTTACCTCCCTCTGCCCTATAGGGTCTAGCCCACTCATCGGCTCATCTAGTATGAGAAAGTCGGGATCGTTTATAAGCGCCTGGGCGATTCCGATTCTCTGAAGCATACCTTTCGAGTATCTTCTTAACTGCACCCTTCTTGCGTGTGACATCTTCACCTTATCGAGAAGCTCATCGATCCTAGCGGACAGTCCCCTTCCGTTTAATCCGTGAAGCTCCCCCATATAACGAAGGAGTTCCTCGCCTGTAAGATAGTCGTAGAAATAGGGGTTTTCAGGTAAGTAGCCTATATGCCTCCTTACATCCACGTCCCCAAGAGGTCTTCCCATCAATTCGATACTTCCACTCGTGATCGGGACGAATCCAAGTACAGATTTAAAAGTGGTCGTTTTCCCGGCTCCATTCGGTCCTACAAAACCGAATATCTCCCCTTTACTCACTGAAAAAGACACACCCCTTAAGACCCGTACCTTCTTTCTTAGGAACCCGGTTGTAAAGTCCTTTACAAGGTTCTCCACTTTTAGCATAGCTATAATTGAAACTAGGGACAGTTTTTCTAAATTATAGTTATGTCAGTGTGCTCTTACAAGTCGCTTAGACCGCTTCATATTATCAATCGCAACCGGGGTCGTTTCGTGTGCCCTCAAATTGGCCGGTTCCACCGGTTGGCTGAGATGAAACCCTGCACTTTATGACCTTATCAGCGAAAACCACAAAGTCCTTTCTCCCAGTTTTACCTACCGCTGTCATCGAAGCTTCCCATCCAAAGTCACCCTGAAGGGAAAGGGGGTCATTTAAAGCATCCGCACTCCAACCTATGCAATAACCCGCCTTTGGTCTAGTACATGTAGCCGCAGCGGCCGGACTACCGTCGTTTACAACCGCTCCCTCGAAGGTCTCGTCAACAAGCGCATCCTGCTCGTCGCTAGTGCCGGCGGGATCGCGTAGGGTGTCTCGAGTGCCCTGAGTGCCTATAAAGTTTGTAAAATCCCTTATACCGTTATTATTTAAATCCTGTTCAGAGTATTCGTATTCGGCATCTCTTAGCGTCTGAAGTGACTTCCTTGCATTAGCCTCATTCGCAGAAAGCCTGGCCTTAACAAGGTTAGGGATCGCAATGCCGAGGAGGATACCTATTATGGCCGCTACAACCAGAAGTTCTATAAGGGTAAAACCCTCTTCCATATCTGTGACTCTTTTTAAATCCAACATTATTACGAGCACCTCTTTTTCTCTTTGTATTTAATGGGTGCAAGATACATACCACAAAACGAGAATCGATTTAAGGATTTAACTCGCTGAAAATAAAGGGTTTTGTCTAAGGGATCGTATTCGGTTATACATCATTCATCCTCTTACGGTCAAATATTACAAGAAACTAACATTTTTTGTAATATCAAACGGTATTTTATCGACATTTTTCGACAGCGATACGCTCTTACAGAAATCAGGATATTCAATAGGTTCATTGAGCTAAAAGCGTCTTAAATAAAGCTACCGGAGATCTATGGTTCAAATTCGGTGATTACCGTTAAAAGTCCACTGCAAGGAGAGATAGCGACGGAGCAATCTCGATTTGGAGATTGCTTCGGCCGGCTTTATAGTCCTTTAAAAGAACAGGTTTTTAAGTCCCAGAAATAAAAAGGGTGACGGGTCTTCCCGCCACCCTTTTGATTCCTAGTCCCCTTTTGTTTTTAATCACAGCCGGGATCGTTACGGTCAGCTTCATACGTTCCCACGGCACCCGTTGCCTGTGTGCTGACCTGACATCTTATGACTCCGTCTCCATAGACGGCAAAATCCCTTCTTCCGACCTTGTTCACACTGGT
Source organism: uncultured Spirochaetia bacterium (assembly GCA_964636885.1). Taxonomy (GTDB): domain Bacteria; phylum Desulfobacterota_D; class UBA1144; order Nemesobacterales; family CSP1-2; genus CAZWVA01. Next base: position 2,905 of record CAZWVA010000056.1, on the reverse strand, counting down.
TGGAGAGGTCTGCCATCCGAAGTCATCAAATTGACCGTTGGCATTGGCTACAACGTTTGCATCCCACTGTATACAGTATCCGGCCTTTGGACCGGTGCAACCAGTGCTCTGATCGGCTCCCTCAAAGCTACTGTCTACAAGGGCGTCCTCTTCCACACCCGTCCCTTGGGGATCGCGAAGAGAAGGTACCGTGCCAAATGTACCAATCACGTCGATATAATCCCTGTTCCCGTTATCATCCAGGTCCTGCTCAAAGTACTCGCCCTCCGCATCTCTCAGGGTCTGCATGGACTTCCTTGCATTCGCCTCGTTCGCGGACATCCTCGCCTTAATAAGGTTCGGAATGGCGATCGCAAGAAGGATACCTATGATGGCCGCGACCACCAGAAGCTCGATAAGGGTAAAACCCTTCTCACCCTTTTTACTAATGGGTCTTGACTTAAACATCTCGACTACCTCCTTAAAAATTTTATTTATGTAACCTAAATTGCAATCCCCGTGCCAACCTGCTACCCTCTTCCTAATGATAATACAATCGACCGAAAAACCAAGATATTTTTTGGTGAGGATGTAACAAACCCGATCTCCGCTAACCCTTTCAAAAGAACATTCTCGCGAACTTTCCACTTTTTGTGACAAAAATTGTCAAATCGATTGGTCTTAGACGTATTTTGTCAATTTTAAGCCCTGTTTCCGGGAAGACACAAGGTCTGCCTCTATGATTCGATGAATAAGCATGATAACGCATCCATAGATTCTTTATAGTATGTGGGAACTCGTTTGACGATTCCGGTCAGATTCGATTTTATCCTGTGTACCTACATCAAATAAACACCTTCTTTCATGGAGTGTAGATAATTAACAAGGTAAGCCCAGCATTTGAGTAGAACCGGTCTCATGCTGAACAAAGCGAAGCATCTCGGATTCACGAGTATTTAATGGGATTCTTCGGTTGCTTCTCTACTTCAGAATGACAACAGAGGGATTTATGAGATTAATTCTAGTTTAGTTACACCCGCCTCTACCCTTCTTGACATTCGACGATGGATGTGAGGACTATTTTTGCAGTCCTTTTTATTTCTATCCTCCTTGTAAATTCGTTATTATCACATATTATTTTATGCACTTGATCGTAGGGTGTTCTGTATATACAATCTAGGGAGGAAGACCACGTAATGAGTAAAGACCGTGTTATCGTGCCTTCTTTATTTATCTATATGTTTGCGCTCTTAATCACCGGATGCGGCGAGGTTAAGACATCCTCTTATTTCAGTCAACCCGAGTCCAGGCTAGGTAGATACGCGGGGCTCGAGATTGCGGATTTTGAAACGAGGATCGAATACCTTCCGCAGGAGGCACTGACCCAGATTCCGGATGAAACGGCAAGACTCCTTACCTCCCAGAAAACCGGTTTTCGGAAGATAGCGCGCGAGTCGATTAAAGACATACCTGGTGAAAATACGCTTGTCCTCCTTGGAGAGGTAACGGATTACGAATCGGGTAAGGACATAAGGTACGAGAGTGGGGCTTTAAAGTTCGGGGAAGCATCCCTTACAGTTCAACTTGCACTCGTAGAGAAATCCACGGGTAAGGAGATCGCAACCGGTGAGGTAAACGGCTTTAGCTCACTCGGATTTAGCAAAGAGGGTGTGTATAAAGGAGTGGCAAAAGAGATAGTGAGGTTCATTTCAGAAAACTATTGAAAAAAAACTAGAGGAGGGGAAAATATAGAAATGGCAAGAAAGCTCTTCGGTTTGTTTGGTATCACGATTCTACTAATCTCCGTTTCGGTAGCGGGGATAACCGCAAACTCAAAGGAAAAGACCAAAAAAGACAAAAAGGAAGATAGGGCCGAGACGAAGGCCGGCAAGGAAGTAGAGTACTACGAAAAGGGCAGGAGCGCCTATCTACTCTTTACACCCAAAGGATTTAAAGACGCAATCGAGTACTACAAGAAGGCCATCGAGGTCAATCCGAACTTCGCTCCGGCCTACGCAGGGCTTGGAGAGGTGTATTCCTATATGGGCTACTATAAGCTCGAGGTGAGAGAGGACTACGAAGAAGATTACAACAACTCCTATAAAAACATGGTTAAGGCCCTAAAACTAGGTGCAGATACAAAGGAGTGTCAGCGGGCTCTCGCATTAACCTATCTTCACCTCAGAAGACTAAAGGAGGCAGAAGCCACGGCAAGGCGGGTGATGGAGCAGTACCCCAATGATGCGGAAAGCTACTACATACTCTGGGCCGCAACAGGAAGGGACCCGGATAGCCCTCTTATAAGAAAGGCACTCGAATTAGATCCGAAACTCGTTGTGGCTCATATAGGTCTGGGATCTGCCTACTTTTTTAATAAAGGTAACTATAAAAAAGCGACGGAGCATTACAAGATGGCTATGGAACTCGCAGAGTCCCCAGAACTCCACAACTACCTCGGAACCTCCCTTAGAACTGAGGGTTACCTCGGTCAGGCGTTATCCCATTACCAAAAAGCGATAGAGTTAGATCCAAACTACGCAGTCGGATACATGAATCTAGGAATCACCCTCTTCTATATGAATAAATACAAAGAATCCATAGAGAACCTTAAGAAGTCGCTCTCCCTTAACCCGAATTACCCGGATACCTACTACCATCTCGCACGCGCTTATGAAAAAACGAAAAACGATAGAGAAGCGGTAGCCAATTATCAAACGTTTATCAAGCTCACATCAGGACAGCAGCGATTTTCAAGCTATATCGCAAGTGCAAGGGAAAGCCTGGTAAGGCTTAATGGCAAGTAGCGTACTAGAAATTCACGCCGGACGCCTAAACCGAATACGACCGAAGCGCGGCGCCTTAGGGATTTTACGAACCCTTTTGCAATTTCGATGATCGGGGTTTAAATAAAAACAGATGAACCAGA
>CAZWVA010000055.1:0-18717 GCA_964636885.1 uncultured Spirochaetia bacterium | reverse complement strand
TTGAGGGGTTGATGCAGACGGACTGCTCGGATGTGGTTGCGGTGATAGTGGATGGAATAAACTTTGGCATTGATAGATGATCTGATTGCCCGGGGGCTAAAAAGGCCGGAGCTAGTGGTATTAGATGGGTCCAAGAGGAGAGGTGGAAGGAGGTGGTGGCCCGATGTCAGGAGTATAAGAAGAGAAATCTTCTGGGGAGACTTACCCTAAATATTGTGTAACACCTCCTAACTGTATTTTACCCCTCTCTTTTACCTACTCTTGTCTCATATGTTTCTGAACCTATTCAGAGTAACATATGAGGTACTGGAAGAAGCAGTAAGGATGAAGATACAGGAGTTCATCGAGGATATCCTTGAGGAGGAGATCACCGAATTCTTAGGGAGAGGATAGGAAAGAAGATAGATACTCGCAGTGGATACAGGAATGGATACGGGAAGCCCCGGAGGTTTGCCCTTATGAATGGGACTATAACTGTAAGGAGGCCTCGGTTTAAGAAACATGGACGAGTTTGAGAGCAAGGTATTACATTGTTCAAGTGGTAATAGGGGCGCTTAAGAATGGTCAGAAGGTGCTTCTGGCCTGTGAGAGTGGATATAGAGAGAGCAAGGAATCATGGCTGGGGATACTTAGGGATCTGAGGAGACGGGGGTTAAAACTGGGGAGACTTAAGATAGCAGATGGGAATCTGGGGATATGGTCGGCATTGGGAGAGATACATCCACAGGGGGAAGAGCAGAGGTGCTGGAACCATAAGATAACAAATGCTCTTCCTGCCATGCCCAGGAGAGTAAGGAACGAGGCAGGAGAATATATTAAGAGAATTCCCTATGCAGAGATGGGGGAGGAATGTGAGGGTTTAAGGGATGAGTTTATTAGCCGATATAAGAGAGAATATCCGAAGGTGGTAGAGAAGCTTCTTAATGACTGGGATAGGATGGTAACGTTTTATTCCTATCCCAAGGAGCATTGGGTACACATAAGGACAACCAATGTTGTGGAATCACCTTTTAGTTCCATACGGCTCAGGACCGATGCGGCTAAGAGGTTCAAGAAGGTAGAGAACGCCACGGCAATGATATGGAAGCTCCTTCGGGTAGCAGAGAAGAGTTTTTGTTTACTCAATGGATACTGGTTATTACCTGATGTCTATTCGGGGAAAAAATTTGTTGATGGAGTAATTGTAGAAGATGTAAAAGTTAACCAAAAAGGAAGGCCGCCTAAATGATTTTTACACACCTATTGAAAAAATCTCCTTTTATTTTATTGCAAGCTCTCTTTTTTCTTAGGGAAAGCGATAATCAAAAAGCTATTTTACCCTTTTCATAATTTGATCACCTTCCTTAGAAACCTCTCGGCGTTTTCCCTGTGCGTTCCCGCCCAGTAGACCCTTTGACAGAGTTTGCATCTCCTGAATTCATCCTGCGTTTCCAATACATAGGGGGGGACACGACCTTCTAGAGAACCCTTCTCTACCTCTTCGAGTAGTGCGTTACAGCGGATGCACCTCGTAAAGGCGCTTTCTAGTGTGTCAAACTCAAAGACCCTTAGGAATTCAAGGAGCTGTTCTTTTAGGTGATCGCTCCAGATAACGAGGCAGTCCTTTACGTCCCTTCTCTTTGCTATAGATCTATCCCTTGTGAGTATAAAGCGATCCTCTGATAGGGCGCGTCTTATAAGGGTATTATCGTCTATGTACTTATCGTATTCGACATCCACCCCTGCGAGTCTAAGCCACTTGGCTAGTTTGCCGAGCATAGAATCGGCGATGAATTGGGTCTCTAGTGCCTTCCTCTTCATACATTAGTCTAGGCCCCTCTTCCCTTTAGAATACCCTTTGCCAGTTTCTCGGCCTTATCTATTCCATCGGCGGATTGTGATATGAGCCTTAGGGATTCTTCTCCTATTTTCAGTGTTAGGTCAAAACCCTTTCCCCTTTTGTGCTCTAACTCTGCAAGGGGAATGATTATATTGTCAAGGAATCTTCTAAGGATATCCATAGTTCTTCTTCTCACGTTTCCGTAGCCCTTTATCATGCCTCCGCTTCTAGCCACTATATATCCAACCCCATAGTCCATACCGGCGAATCTCTCTACGCAGGCCTTGTACCTTCTTATCAACGAGTGCTCCTTGTGATAGCGGTAGGAGTATCTCCTCAAGGGTTTAAGCCTTGTGAGGGCCCAGAGCCTTAAAAATCCCGTAAACGAGGTCGTAACGGGTTTTTGCTCGAATGTGATTCTCCTCCTCTTTGACAAGAACCTCTGGAAGATACGGCTTTCCATAAGGCGGATTATCGGGGCTACAAGGACATTCGGGAGAAGCCCATAGATCTCTTCGGCGTCCGGTTTCAAGTAGTCTATAACGTGGAATACCTGATCCTCTCTTAAGCGCATATCCTCTTTTATGCGTTTAAATCTATCGGGTTTGATCTTTAGCTCAGCCACTCGGATTCCGTCTTCATAGCTCATCAAGAGGGCTAGGTTTTTGGCGAATGACTCCGTAATCCTAAAATCCCCCTTCGCTTTCTTATCTATCCTGTATATAGCATCCAGTTCGTCAAGGTACTTTTCTGCGTACCGGGCATCTTGATAGTCAATCAGTCTGAAAATCGCCTCTCCTAGTATCTTCCTTAGTCGTGGGGGATAGTCCCTTTCCACCCTGCCCATAAGTTCATGGTACGCTTTACCCCATTTGGGATCCAGTCCCTTTGCCCTTTCCTCCTTAAAATCCTCCCATCTCTTCTGAGGAGCCGCTTTGGGTATTGTGTGGTTTCCGGATCTTACGTAGTCCCATCCGATCCTAAACGCCTTTATGTTGCTCTTTACCGCAACCCCAACCTGTTCTATCGCCTTTAGATAAGAGGCCTCTCCAATAGGTAGTGCCCGAGAGGCAGCAAGCGCTCCTAGGAGTATAGCGTTTATCCCCAGTTCATCCAAGCCGTTTTCCCTTGCCAGGTCGAGGGCGTTAAATCCTATAAAAGACGAAGAGAAATCCGATGCGAGTCCCCTCAGGTTTTCCTCAGAATATATACCGCCACTTACAGGCATCTTTTCCAGTGTAGAATAGATCCTATGCGTACTTGAGATGATGGTCGTCTTATCCGAGCCGTATCCCTGTTCCAGCACCCTTCCCAACTCTAGGAATTCTTGGGCCAGTATTATATCCACATCCCCGGGGACCGGGTATTGAGAGAAGATAATCGGCTTCTGACAGGGATCCGTCTTTGGAATCGCTTCAAGGTAGTAGACCGTTGAGCCGCCGCGCTGTGAAAGCCCGGGAAGGCCTATCCCCTGAACCTCAAATCCCTCGAGGAGAAAGGCCTGAAAGAGCCACTCGCTAAGAACCCCTCCTCCCTGTCCGCCTACCGCTGGAATTAGGATTTTAATCAACTCGCTTCTCGTTTCCATATCCGGGTTATGTGCCTGCTAAACCGATCCATCGGCTCCGGATTCCAAATAATCCGCAATCCGGGATCCGTTTTATTTCGCCCATCCGTTCTTTGTGATTAGACGAAGGAGAAGGCTATTTATCTTGGCCCCTATCCTATCGAGAAAAGAGGGGTTATCGATTACCTCCACCTTGTAGAACGAGGGGCAGAGCACGGCGGCATGTGTGATTTCCCCGCATAGGCCACATCCCACGCAGGATTGCTCTATGTGGGCGATGGGATCGTCCCTTAGAACGGTAGGGCTCTCCTTAAGTGTAAGGGAAGGACAGCCGTTGTATCTCATGCACGAGTGGTCCCCCGTGCATACATCAGGATCGACACCCAGTTTTGCCTGTATGACCCTCTTTCCTGACTCGAGTTTCCTCTTTACTATTACCCTTTCTTTCCTTCCCTTTTCCAGTTGACACTCTCCCCTTGAGATTATAACCTTTAATCCTTTATCCTTCTCATAGGCCTTACGGAGCGCGTCCATCGATTCCTTTAGGTCGTATGGATTGACCTTCTTAATCCACTTTACCCCCGCGCCCCTCAGGGCCTTTTCGATGCTCATGGAGACGCCCTCCTGCCTCATGTTCTTTCCAGAGGCGGGGTTCTCGTGGTGGCCTGTCATAGAGGTCCAGAAGTTCTCAAGTACTACGAGGATCGCATCCTGGTTGTTATAGACGGCATTTGATATGCTCGTTGTAAGCCCGCTATGCCAGAATGTTCCATCTCCCATAAATGAGATCACCCTTTTATTTGCCATTCTGGAGAGTGCCCCTGCGGATGCGAGTCCGATCCCCATTCCTGTTATGGAGTCGCTTAGATCAAATGGGGGGAGCCCACTCATGGAATAGCATCCTATATCGGATGCATAGTATGATCTCCCGTATTCCTCTTCGAGGATCTTTATCGCGGTGAATATCGGCCTTTCAGGACAGCCAGTGCAAAATACGGGGTTTCTCTTTATAACTGGCTCTCTTAGGGAGCTTGCCGCCTTTTCCCTGTGGTTCTCTATGTATTCGCTTCTTTCTTTGATCTTCTCTTTCTCGTGGGGGGAAAAGGTGTTCTTAAGAAGAAAGCCGCCTATTCCCTTGATTATGCGGTCGGGTGTATACTCTCCTGACTGTGGGAGAAGGTCTTTACCAAATATATCGAGGTCGAGTTTTGCCCTCTGTGCCGTGGCCCTTATCGCTTCCTCTATCAGATTAGGCATCCCCTCTTCAACGATGAGAACCGCCCTTTTACCTCGGAGGAAATCCACTATCTCTTCTGGAACGAGTGGGTGCGTTACATTCAGGTTTAGAACCGGGATTCTGCTCTTTCCATATATGCTGGCTTCTCCAAGCATGTGGAGGCATCTCATGAGTGAATTAAATGCCGTGCCGTGGGTTATTATCCCAAGACTCCTATCATCGCCCTCTATGACCTCGTTTAGCTTTCTCTCTAAGATGAACCTCCTTGCGGCTGGGATCCTTTCGTCGAATTTCTTTCTCGATTGTTCGAGTGTATAAGGGGGAAGGGGGATTTTATTTAGGTCCGTAATCAGATCGCTTAAGGGACTAAGGGTGCTTATCCTCGGATTAACGTTGTCTTTACAGGTTATCTTGCCCCTTATGTGCGCTATCCTTGTTGAAAGGAGAAACATCACCGGCATATTCGAGTATTCGGAGAGCTCGAATCCCGCTTCAACCATATCTGCCAGGTGCTGCAGATCCCCCCTCGGATCTATTACGGCCATTGTGGATTTCAGGGCAAATGGAAAGGCCTTTTCAGAAACGCATGTGCTGTCGCAGCCATAGTCCTCTCCTACGACTATCATGGCACCCCCTGTAACACCGGACGAGCAGATATGAGAGAGCGCGTCTGATGCTACGTTTGTTCCTACGACCTTCCAGTTTACGGATCCTCGAATCGGGTAGTTGATAGAGGCCGAAAGAAGGGCAGCCGCCGAGGCTTCGTTTCCGGAGCAGTCGAAGTAGATTCCCATGCTCTTTAACTTGTAGTCGTATGCATCGGATATCACGTCTATTAACCCAGCGGTCGGTGAGCCCGGGTATCCACCGAGATAGCTTACCCCGGACTGAAGAAAGGCCTTTAGGATTACGAGTGGGGTGTCCCCCTGGAGCGTTTTCCCCTTACCGTACGTTAGTTGTTCTAGTGCCTCCTTTGAATAGCTCCCGCCCATACCCTCTCCTTGCTAATATAACAAAAGATCACTAACTCTACCAGAAAACGGGTTGTGACACCAGAAGCCATCCGTTATGTTTAAAAAGGGAGCCATGGATCTTGGGTTATCTTGCAATAAAGTCTTCAGATCTCGGCGTCCTAAAATCCCCTATTGGGATACGCTTCACTTCAAATCCGGTATAGTCCCGGAACTCCTCCAGGTTTACGATTACATCGATTCCCATTCTCTTTAGGAACTCTAGGTCTTCTTCCAACCCTGAAAACGAACCCCGCCTCTCCATTCCACCAAGCCTCTCAGGGATTACCCACGAAACTGTTTGGGCATGAACCTACTCCTTTATCGTTTTTAGCCTTGCTACAAAGATGTCCGCCTGCCTTGTGGGTTCGGGGAGCCTATAGCCCTTCGTGCACTGAAGTGTGATTCTTACGGCGGTTTTTAGGTCTACCCTGTGACCGATTGAGACGAAAACGGGTTTCGTTCCCTTCTTCGTTCTCAGTACCGCACCTATGGTTTTTCCATTAGGGGGACTGATAAGAGGGGTCCAAGCACCCTCCCTGTCCGGAGGTTCTCTGTATCTACCGTATAGCCTTTCCTTTGCCACTCCTATCGAGGGGATGTCGAGTATCACCCCTACATGGCTTGCGATTCCAAGCCCTCGCGGGTGTGCTATTCCCTGACCATCGACCATAAGGATATCGGGTCTATTCCTTAGCTTCTTAAATGTCTCGATTATCGCGGGGCCTTCTCTAAAGGCAAGGAGTCCAGGGATGTAGGGGAATCGCTCTTCTACCACTGCGGAGGCGCGCTCTATCTCATCGAGTTTGGGATAGGAGAAGACTATTATCCCGCACACAAGCCTCTCTTCTCCTTTAACTGTGGCAAGATCCGCTCCGGCTATCGTCTTTATATCCCTGAAACCGTTTTGGGTGATTACCCTTTTCTGAAGCTCCCTCTGTACGGCCTCTGCCTCTTCACGTGAGGGCGGCGTCTCGTAATAGAGGTCTTTTGCTCTTTCCTTCTCAGTGGAGTCCATATATATCGCTTATGATCCTCTTGAACCTGGGTGCATATATGATATCAAACGCGTCTTCCTTTCCGGGAAAGAGTCTTAAAGCGAAGTCCTTTACCTTTATAAAGTGCTCTAGTGCTTCCTCTCTTGTCATCGTTCCCTGCGCGATGAGAGACATCGTGAGATCGACCATTAATCTCAGCATCCTTATCCTTTTATTCTCTTCTCTTATATCCTCAGGGGTTGGTTTTGGGTTCTTCATAGTCCTTTAAGTATATACGTTACTTAGGGGGAATCCAAATAGGGAGAACGAAAGCCGATCCGTATTAACCGCTTTTTCCTTGAACTAATCACCCGTTTTGTATAGATTTAAGTCTATGGGGCTCAGGATGGCATTCGTTATGGATCCGATTCATCTGATCGATATCGAGAAGGATACCACATTTGTGCTTATGCTTGAGTCCCAGTCGAGGGGACACGAGGTCTGGTATCTGGAACTCAAAGACCTCTTTGTAAGGGATGGTAAGGCCTGGGGAAACGTTTCTGAGATTGGTCTAAAGAGGGCCAAGGATTTTTACTGCCTTGGTACGAGGGAGGTGGTTCCACTTGAGAGCTTCGATGTGGTCTGGATGAGAAAGGATCCCCCTTTTAATATGGACTATATTTATGCGACCTACATACTCGGTTTCATCGATCCCGAAAAAACGCTTGTGATAAATAGTCCAAAGGGGATCAGGGAGTCGAATGAGAAGCTATACACCCTTAATTTCCCAGGTCTCATTCCGGCTACCATTGTAACGAAGGATATGGATAGACTAAGGGGATTTCTCGAAGAGGTGGGGGGCGAGATGGTCGTAAAACCTCTCGACAGTTGTGGAGGAGAGGGGATATTTTACGTTAGAGAAGGCGATAGGAATGTAAACGTCATAATGGAAACCATAACGGAGGGCGGAAGGCGCTATGTTCTCGCCCAGAGATTCATAGAGAGGGTGTCAGAGGGGGATAAGAGAATCATCCTACTTAACGGGGAGCCAATTGGTGCGGTGCTTAGGATCGCAAAACCCGGAGGGGAGTTCCGTTGTAACTTCCACTCGGGTGGAAGCCCCGCCAGGGCGGAGCTCGATGGTAGGGATCTGGAGATCTGCCGTGAGATAGCACCGAGGCTTAGAGCTGATGGGCTCTATTTTGTGGGAATAGACGTTATAGGCGGTTACCTTACAGAGGTGAATACGACGAGTCCCACTGGTATTCAGGAGATAAACAGGTTGTCCGGAACGAAACTGGAGGCCAGGGTTATAGACTTCGTTGAAGGGATTCTCAGGGTTTAGTATTAAGATAGATAACTCACAGAAATTCAGTTATCTTTTTCCAGTTGGTTTTCTCTCTCGTGAAAGGGGTAGGGTAATGAAGATATCAAAGGAAACCGTACTACACGTGGCGGAGCTTGCCAGGCTTGAGTTTAAGGAAGAGGAGCTTGAAAGATTCACCGAGCAGTTGGGAAACATACTCGAACATATAGAGGAACTAAACGGACTTGATACCTCGGGTGTAGAGCCCACTTTTCACGTCTTGGGTGTATCAACACCGTTAAGGGAGGATACGGTAAAGCCTTGGCTGAGTTCAGACGAGGCCTTGGAAAACGCCCCACACAGGGAAGGGGGGTTCTTCGCAGTTCCCAAGTTTATAGAGGATTAATGGTGGTGACCGCCTGGGCATAAAGAAGCGTAATACGGGATTCGGAAAGGGGAAGAGGGGTTTCACCCCGATCTTAAACCCGTATCAAGACGACTATAAGGAGAGAAGGTCATGGAACTACCGTTTCTTACAATACGGGAGGTCTCCGAGTTGATAAGGAAAGGAGAGATCTCTCCTGTTGAGCTCACGGAATCGGTTTTAAGGAGGATCGAAGAGGTTGATGGAAGGCTTAATTCCTATATAACCGTATTGTCGGATCATGCCCTTCGTTCGGCGAGGGAGGCGGAAAAAACGATCTCTTCGGGAAGGTATATAGGCCCTCTTCACGGCGTCCCCATCGGCCTTAAGGATATATTCGTTATGAAAGGGGTAAGGACCACGTGTGGCTCCAAGATCCTGGAGGATTTCATCCCCCCTTATGACGCTACCGTTACACTGAGGCTCAAGAACGCAGGGGCGATAATAGTTGGGAAGAACAACATGGATGAGTTCGCAATGGGCTCGTCTACGGAGAATTCCTATTTCGGTCCTACGAGAAACCCCTGGGATCTGGAGAGGGTTCCGGGCGGTTCAAGCGGTGGATCAGCCGCATCCGTTTCGGCTTCCCTTTGCTTCGCCTCTATTGGAACCGATACCGGGGGTTCCATAAGACAGCCCGCCGCCCTGTGCGGCATCGTCGGACTAAAGCCCACATACGGGAGGGTTAGCAGGTTCGGTATGATCGCCTTTGCCTCATCTCTAGACCAGGGAGGGCCTCTTGCAAAAACCGTGGAGGACGCCGCCCTGGTGCTAAACGCGGTGGCGGGGGGCGATCCAAGGGATTCGACCTCGGTTGATGTCCCAGTTCCAGATTATACGAAACGGATCAAGGACGGTGTAAAGGGGGTGAGGATCGGTGTTCCAAAGGAGTATTTCATCGAGGGTATAGACGCCGAGGTCGAAGAAGGAGTAAAAAGGGCTATCGCACTCGTCGAGGACCTGGGAGGGGTTGTAGAAGAGATCTCCCTTCCCCACACGAGGTACGCCGTCTCGGCCTATTACATTATTGCCCCATCTGAGGCAAGCTCTAACCTAGCGAGATACGATGGGGTGAGATACGGTTTTCGCTCATCTGATGTGGGGTCTCTTAGGGATATGTACTCTAAAACGAGGGCAGAGGGCTTTGGAAACGAGGTTAAGAGGAGGATAATGATCGGAACATACGCCCTTTCTGCCGGGTACTACGATGCCTATTACCTAAAGGCGCAGCGTGTAAGGACACTCATTAAGAGGGATTTTGAGGAGGCCTTTAAGAAAGTGGACGTCATTATGACGCCAACCTCCCCTGAGCCCGCCTTCAAGATAGGGGAGAAGACGGATGACCCGCTAAAGATGTACCTCTCCGATATCTTTACGATCCCATGCAACCTTGCAGGTCTTCCCGGGATCTCGATCCTCTGCGGGTTTACATCGAATAATCTTCCGATAGGGCTTCAGATCCTCGGAAAACCATTCGATGAGGAAACCCTCTTACGAGTGGCCAACGCCTATGAGCTCCACACGAATTGGAGGGAAAAAAGGCCGCCGATTTAAATCAAGATAAGTCATAAATGATCTTTCTGTTCATTTATGGCTAGTGATTATTTTAGGAGGGGAGCTGTGATGGAAAGAAGGAAGGTTTGCATGGTTTGTGGAAAACCCTCGGAGGTTTCTATCTGCGATTCGTGTAAGGCTCGGATTCAGGGCGAGGCGATCGAGAAGAAGCAGAAGATGGAAAAGGAAGTGAGAATCGGCCCTGAGATGGAAAAGGAGAGGAAGAAAAGAAAGGGTTAACCGTTTCTTAGGTCTTTTCCCAAACCCTGAGTGCTTCTCTATAGGCCCTGCTTCTAGAGATCCCGTATCTTTTAGAGACCTCTCTAACCGAGTCCTTAAGGGTTAAGCCCATCTCCTTGCAAGTCCTGAGGTGTTTTTCGATTGCTTCAAGTGAGGGTTCTTCGATTTTGCCCATGTTTCCCTCAACGACTATCGTGAACTCGCCCTTTAACCCTTTTCTCTCCGCTAGTATCTCGATCACCTTTGAGACGCTTTCTCTAATGGTCTCCTCAAAGGTTTTTGTAAGCTCACGGCTCACGGAAACCCTTCTATCCCCAAGAACATCGAGTATTGTTTTCAGGGTCTCAATGACCCTTTTGGGGGATTCGTAGAATACGAGGGTTTGAGGGTAATTCCGAATCTCGTTAAGGAGTTCCCTTCTCGCCTTCTCTGATCTGGGAGGGAATCCAAAAAAAGCAAAGCTCGACGTGGGAAGCCCCGATACGCTGAGGGCCGCTATTGCCGCCGAGGGACCGGGTATGGCAAGGATACCTATCCCTCTTTCGGAAGCGAGTCTTACAAGTCTGTATCCGGGATCCGAAACCCCTGGCGTTCCGGCATCAGAAACCAATGCGATGTTCTTACCGGATTCGAGGAGTAAGAGCAGTTCCTTTGCCTTCTCCTTTTCGTTATGCTCATGGTAGCTTGTAAGCGGCTTCTCGATCCGATAACGGGAGAGTAGCTTTTTCGTAACCCTCGTATCTTCGCATGCTATGAGGTCCACTTCCTTTAGGGTGCGTATGGCCCTAAGCGTTATGTCTTCAAGGTTCCCTATTGGGGTTGAGACTATGTAGAGTTTGCCATTCATTCGAGAGAGATAACTACCACAGGTATCCAAAGAAAGCAAAGGGATGGTTATGTGATTTATGAAACACCATGGATCTGCCGTGTGGATTGGCGGAGGGCGAGGGATTCGAACCCCCAAGTCCTTTCGGACGCCGGTTTTCAAGACCGGTGCATTAGCCGTTCTGCCAGCCCTCCGCGTACGGTTTTAGCGAGTCCAAGTCTTATTTTTAGTCGAATGAGGACAATTCTACCCCATCTCCCCTTCCCGTGCAAGGAAAACGCCAACACGGCCGAACCTGTAAGAGGGCATAACGGGTTAGGCGGGTAACATAAGAAGCAAAAACAAAACAATTACGAACGAGTTAGCCGCGCTAATGTTCTATTGTCTACTTGGGCTCTCTAAGGGTGCTATGGTTATCGATTCGGTATCTTTTACACCTTCTTCGATTTCCGTTACGGAAGGCTCTTCTCCGGATTCCTCATAATTATTAACGTCGGTAAGATAATGATCCCATAACCTGGTATCAATATCGTTATTGTCTTTCATGGATTTCACCCCCTCTCCACCGATTCCTTATTTTCGATTATACCACTTATCTCTTTATGGTTTCAACCGTTTTTTTTCAGGTTGTAAGCGGGACCGGTCAGGAAAGTAGTTACAGATTGGGCCTGCTTACTGCCTATTGCTTTTTTCCTATCTTCCTATATCTTTTATTCGCTCTCATATTAAAGGTGGAGGAGATGTAATATGGAAGAGGAGATAGTGCTATCCTGCACACGGTGTGGAAGGCTTTTTTACATATCAAAAGCGGAGGGTAAGTCACTAAGCGGGCTTGTATCCGATGTTATATGGGAAGTGGCTGATTTTGCTAGAAATTTCAAATGCTGGCAGTGTTTGCAGGTTATGGAATTTGAGCAAATCGAAGGGTCTTCTATCTAACATCTCTTATTTAGAGATCAAGAATAAGTACCTGAATTTACTAACTTAGGTTTTATTTTTAACTTAATACTAAAGTAGTAGAGACTTATAAACCATTGGCTTTTTTTTCTCTAAAAAAACAAACTTGACTTGGCGTCCGTAGTTTGATTTGATTATATTTAATAAGGATTCCTCATCCTCCACGACCCTTTCTCTCAAAGGGGGGATCGGTGCCAATCGATCTCCCCTTCTTTCTTATGTCCATATAAGGCCTCTAGGTTCTATACGTTGTTTATAGACCAGCTTTTGCTTTGGGCTGGCTCGTCAATTGCATACGCCTTGTCAGGAGTGGCTTAACTTGAAAATAGGGGTTTTTTATGTTATTAAAATTTAGTTTAAGCAAATTTTTCTTATAACCCAGGAGGGATTTATGGCGGAAGAAACTCAGGTTAGTGAGGTTATCAGTATGAAGCAACTGCTTGAGGCCGGGGTTCATTTCGGGCATCAGGTGAGCCACTGGAACCCCAGGATGAAACCATACATATTCGGGAGTAGAAACGGGATCCATATAATAGACCTTCAACAAACGGTGAGTTTTTTTAAAAAGGCTTACAACTTTGCAAGGGACGTTGTTGCAGGCGGTGGAGAGATTCTATTTGTTGGAACAAAAAAACAAGCCCAGGGCATCATTGCCGAGGAGGGAATAAGGTGCGGGATGCCATTTGTAAACACTAGATGGTTGGGGGGGACACTAACGAATTTCAATACGATTAGGAGTCGGGTTGATTACCTGTTAGAGCTAAAGAAACTGGAAGCGGAAGGACAGATGGACCTGCTTCCAAAGAAGGAGGCAAAGGGGCTAAAAAGGCAGATTCAGAAGCTTGAATATCTGTTAAATGGGATAATCAACATGAGAAGGTATCCGGAAGCCCTTTTTATCGTTGATGCAAAAAAGGAGTATATAGCTGTTCGAGAGGCGAGAAAGATGGGGATTCCCATAATAGCCGTGATAGATACCAACTGCGATCCGTCGAGTGCGGATTATATAATACCGAGTAACGACGATGCCATAAGGGCAATAAAGCTCTTTACATCACGGATCGCGGATGCCTGCATTGAGGGGAAGCATATATACGAACAGAGAGTGCTTTCCGGAGAGATAGCAAAGCCCGAGGTAGAGGAGGCTCCGATCGTGGTGGAAAGGAAGGTCTTTGTATTCAAGGAGTACGGCGTGGATGAGAGGGAAGAGGAATCAACCTCGGTTGCGGTATCAGAAGGTCCCAACGAAGCCGATTATGAGGAAACTTATGAGGAGGACAGTGATAATGGCTGATGTTACAGCACAGATGGTAAAGGAGATAAGGGATAGAACCGGAGCACCTTTTCTCGATTGCAAGAAGGCCCTCGAAGAGACGGGTGGTGATTTTGAGAGAGCCATAGAGATTCTCAGGATCAAAGGGCTTGCCAAGGCGGCCAAAAAGGTGGGGAGAGAAACACCTGAGGGGATAATAACCGCATATATCCATCCCGGTGGAAAGATAGGGGTTATGGTTGAGGTGAACTGCGAAACGGATTTTGTGGCAAGGAATGAGGAATTTCAAACATTTGCAAAAGAGATAGCGATGCAGATCGCTGCTGCAAACCCGGAGTACATAAGCAAGGAGGATGTGCCGGAGTCGGTTCTTTTAAAGGAAAAAGAGGTAATGAGGGCTCAGGTGATAGAATCGGGGAAACCCGAAAGCGTAGCCGATAGGATCGTTCAGGGAAAAATCGAGAAGTTCTACGAAGAGGTCTGCCTCCTTGAACAGGCCTATATTAGAGACCCGAAGCTTAAGGTTCGTGATATTTTAAACTCCTTGGTTGCAAAGATAGGAGAGAATATAGTGATAAGGAGGTTTGTAAGATATCAGTTGGGAGAGCCCGTTGAAAGAAGGTAATTCCCTGGGTTCCTTAGTAAGACCCAAATATAATAGGATCCTCCTCAAACTAAGCGGGGAAGCACTGCAGGGTTCAGAGAGCTATGGGATAAGCCTTGATGTGCTGGAGACAATATCGGAGGAAATAGTTGAGGTTCACACCCTTGGCATTGAGACCGCGGTAGTGATAGGAGGTGGCAATATCTTTAGAGGGGTTGCAGGAGCGGCAACCGGCATGGACCGGTCTACGGCTGATTACATGGGTATGCTTGCCACTGTGATTAACGCTCTTGCCCTTCAGGACTCACTCGAGAGGAGAGGCGTAATGACGAGGGTTCAAACCGCCCTTGAGATCAAGCAGGTGGCGGAGCCTTATATAAGGAGAAAGGCGATAAGGCACCTTGAAAAAGGTAGAGTCGTTATATTTGCCGCTGGAACCGGGAATCCGTTTTTCACAACCGATACGGCCGCGACCTTAAGGGCGCTTGAGATCGGGGCCGATGTTATTCTTAAGGCCACCAAAGTGGATGGCGTTTATGATAGAGACCCCGTAGAGCATGAGGATGCCGTTAAATTTGATGAACTCAGTTATATGGAGGTTCTGAGAAAGGAATTAAAGATTATGGACGCTACTGCCATCTCGCTCTGTATGCAGGGGAATATCCCCATCGTGGTTTTCAATCTCTTTGAACGTGGGAATATAAAGCGGATCATCATGGGAGAAGAAATAGGAACAATGGTTAGGAGCGGATAAGAGATGAGCGATGGTAAGAACATAAACGAGATCATTGAAGAAGCAAAAAAGAGGATGGCAAAATCCATTAGCGTTTTCGAATCTGAACTCGCGAAGGTAAGGACTGGAAGAGCCTCTACGGCGCTTGTCGAGCATATAAGGGTGGATTACTATGGGACGCAGACCCCTATAAATCAGCTTGCCACGATCTCGGTTCCGGAACCTAGAACGATAGTGATTCAGCCTTGGGACACGGGAGCGATTCCAACTATAGAAAAGGCGATTAGACAGTCCGATCTGGGTATAAATCCTTCAAATGATGGCAAGGTGATAAGGATAGCCCTCCCTGTTCTTACAGAGGAAAGAAGGAGGGATCTCGTTAAATACGTTGGGAAGTTGGCCGAAGAGTACAGGGTTGCAATAAGGCAGATAAGAAAAGACACAAACAATCTGGTTAAGGAAGCAGAAAAGGAGAAGAAGATCCCTGAGGATGAGGTAAAAAAGGGTCTTAATAGGATCCAGGAGATTACTGATAGCTTCATAAAGAGGATAAATGAAATCCTGGAGAGGAAAGAAAAGGAGATCATGGAATTCTAAAAGGTCTGTTGGACCCGCTTGCCTATAGTTGAAGGCCAGGATAAAAATGAGGAGTTCCCTTGCTGGCTTTTTCTCTTATCTTTTTATGGTACTTGCCTTTTTATGTTTGATTTCTGCTTTTTCCCTGATAGTTATTGCCCTACGCTATTATGGGACGACTATAAGCAAAACCGAGAAAGAAGTCGCGTACTACATGTTAATCCTTTTTATAACGACTGTCGTTTTGGGACCCGTATTCCTTCACATCTCCAATAAACTGGGGAAAAGGCCTGGAAGAGGAAGGGAATAGATCCGAATCCCCTCTTAAAGTCTCCCCTTTAACTCGGCTCTTGCGGCGGCAAGCCTCGCAATAGGGACTCTGTAGGGAGAGCAACTCACGTAGTTCATTTCAACCTTATGGCAGAACTCTATTGAAGCTGGGTCACCGCCGTGCTCCCCACATATTCCAACCTTCAGATTGGGCCTGGTCCTTCTGCCCTTATCTATAGCGATCTTCATAAACTCGCCCACCCCTTTTATATCGAGTGTCGAAAACGGGTCCTTATCCAGTATTTCAACCTGTTTGCCATTAAGATTCACCTTCTGTTCCATATAGGCCCTTATGAATTTCCCAGCGTCGTCACGAGAATACGCGAACACGGTTTGGGTAAGATCGTTTGTCCCAAAAGAGAAGAACTCCGCTTCGGTTGCTATCTCGTCTGCTACCGCGGCTGCCCTTGGGACTTCGATCATAGTCCCGACGTAGTACCTGATCCTCTTTTTGTAGCTTTTCATGACCTCCTCGGCTATCTCGACGATTATATCCTTCTGTGCTTTTATCTCCGTAAGCATCCCTACAAGTGGAACCATGATCTCCGGGATCACCTTGATCCCTTCCATTGCGACCTCGCATGCGGCCTCCATTATAGCTCTTGCCTGCATACGGCTGATCTCCGGCATGAGGATTCCCAGCCTGCATCCACGGAGTCCGAGCATGGGGTTGAATTCGTGTAGCTCTTCGACCCTTGCCAGTAGTCTTTTCTTCTCCTCTATAACCCTTGGGTCTCCCCCTCTTAGTTCGAGCTCCCTGATCTCTACCATCAGCTCTTCACGCTTTGGTAGAAATTCATGGAGCGGTGGATCTAGAAGCCTTATAGTTACCGGGTATCCATTCATCTCCCGGAATAGCCCCTTGAAATCCTCCTTTTGCATGGGGAGGAGTCTATCTAGAAACTCCTCTCTTTCCTTTGTCGTCTTTGCGAGTATCATCCCCTGCATAAGGGGAATTCTATCCTCTGCGAAAAACATGTGTTCCGTGCGGCAGAGCCCGATTCCCTCTGCCCCGAATTTTATGGCTACCTTTGCATCCCTTGGGATGTCCGCGTTTGTCCTAATGCCGAGTCTCCTTACCTTATCGGCCCATCTGAGGATGGTAGAGAAGATCACGTATTTCTCCGACCTTCCAGGCTCAAGGTTCCCTTCGATAGTTTGAATAACCTCAGAGGGAATCACAGGGACATCCCCTAAATACACCTTCCCTTCGAACCCGTCTATAGAGATGTAATCCCCTTCGTTTACAACTACGCCCCCTGCGTGAAAGCTTCTCTTTTCTTCATCTACCACTATGTCTTCCGCTCCCACTACGCATACCTTCCCCATCTGTCTTCCCACAACGGCCGCGTGGCTCGTACGTCCTCCCCTCGCTGTGAGCACCCCCTGAGAGGCCGCCATACCGTGAATATCATCGGGGCTTGTTTCTTTTCTAACTAGGATTACTCGCTCACCCTGCTTGCTCATCTCAACGGCCTTTTCCGCATCGAAGGCCACCCGTCCTGCGGCAGCCCCTGGTGATGCGGCAAGCCCCGTTGCGATCTCCTTAAAGTTCTTCTTCTCCTCGGGGTTAAAGATCGGGAATAAGAACTGTTCTAGGTGTTCCGGCTCCACCCTTATTAGGGCCTCCTCTTTCGTGATTAGTCCCTCTTTGACCATGTCGTAGGCGATTTTGCCGGCTGCGATTCCGGTTCTCTTCCCGGTTCGGGTTTGGAGGAGATAGAGGTTTCTGTTTTCAATCGTAAACTCGAAATCCTGCATATCCCTGAAGTGCTTCTCCAGGATCTTTGCGGTTTGTACGAGTTGCTTATAGACCTCGGGCATCTCCTGCTCCAGGGTCTCTAGATGCTTAGGGGTTCTAATACCCGCTACCACGTCCTCACCCTGCGCGTTTAAGAGGTATTCGGCATAGAGCTTCTTTTCCCCTGTAGCCGGGTCCCTCGTAAATCCAACACCCGTACCGGAGTCTTCACCCATATTTCCAAAAACCATGGTCTGCACGTTTACCGCAGTGCCAATATCATCTGGGATTCCGTATTGCTTTCTGTAGAAGATCGCCCTCGGATTGTTCCAGGATAGAAAAACCGCAACAATTGCCATATCGAGCTGAGTTCTTGCATCCTGGGGGAAATCCCTTTTCGTTTTTTCTTTAACGAGCCTTTTGTATTCGGAGACTATCTCTTTTAAGGCTTCTACTCCGAGTTCAACGTCCTGTTTGACCCCGTATTTGTGCTTTATTCCTTCCAGGATCCTTTCAAAGTTCTCTTTGTCGACCTTTAGAACGACGTCACTAAACATCTGAATGAACCTTCTGTATGCGTCCCATGCGAATCTCGGATTCCCGGTTTTTTCTGATATTCCCTCAACGCTTAAGTCGTTAAGACCCAGGTTTAATATGGTATCCATCATTCCCGGCATCGAGAACTTGGATCCGGAGCGCACGGAAACCAGAAGCGGATTATTGGGATCACCGAACCTTTTGCCGACGAGCTTTTCGAGCTTTGCTAAATTGTCGTTAATCTCTTTTATGATGCTTTTGGGTATCCTCTTTTGATTTTCATAGAATATACGGCAAACCTCTGTCGAGATCGTAAAACCCGGTGGAACCGAAATACCTATCCTCGTCATCTCAGCGAGCCCTGCTCCTTTTCCACCGAGGATGTCTTTCATCTTTCCGTGTCCATCCGCTTTCCCACCACCAAAGAAATAGACGTACTTTTTGCTCTTTTGCTTTTTAACAATAGACCTTCTATCGTTTTTTCGTTTGACTTTGGTCATAGTATGGATTTTCCCCCTTTAGGTGCTTATTTTTGAGAAGTCGGCAATCTTAAAAAACAGGTTCCTAATCTTCCAGAGCATGGAAAGGCGGTTTAGACGAACCCCTTCGTCCTTGGTCATTACAAGCACCTCGTCGAAGTATCTATCTATCGGTTCCTTTAGACTCTTCATCTGTAAGAGTGCCTTTGTATAGTCTCTCTCTTCTAGTATGGCTTTTTCTATGCCCTGTTTCACCTCACCATAGGCTTGATAAAGCGATTTTTCAGTGGGTTCGACTAGGAGTTCTTGAAAGACTGCATCCTCCTGCCCTGGTTGACCCTTTACTATGTTTACCACACGTTTAAATGCAATTGCAAGTGGTTCAAAGTCAGGTGCCTTGCGAAACTCCGCTAAGGCCTCGATTTTTCTTCTGGTTTCGATTATATCGTCACATTCGGCGGAGATTACGGCATCAACCACATCCTGGGTAAAACCCTCGGAAATCATAAGGTTTCTGAATCTTTCAA
>CAZWVA010000054.1:0-18988 GCA_964636885.1 uncultured Spirochaetia bacterium | reverse complement strand
CGATCCGCGACTAAAAAACCTTTAGATAATGGTTCCAATTTCTTTTTTCTCCAGTCCTATAATGCTACGTCCCAACCACTTTTCTTCCATCTCATAGATTATAACGGAATCCTCACCGGGATTTATTATTTTCTTTATTTCGTGTTTTAACCTCTCTAATTGGGAGTCACTTAGCTCCCCTTCAAAAACGGAGTTCTGTACCCAATTCATATACCTTCTAAGCAACTTGAGCATCTTGTTAACACGCTTTTGATTTACATCATAAACCATAATGTAATACATGGCCTACCACCACATTTTAAACCCCTTGTAGTGTTCTTCACCTAAGATGTGCTTTACAAGCCTGTAGCACTCAAGCCTTATAAGCTGACGGTAGCTCACGTTGCGCTTTAGAGTTGGATGCTTAACTGTAGTTTTCAGCTTCTCATCGAATTGTTGTGTAAAGACCCTTCTTCCCTTCTCGTTAAGATAGCAAAATTTAAGATCGCTTTCAAAGTGGTTTTCACGAATCTGGTTGTGGTTGATCATGCTGAATATCAGCCTATCGACAAGAAGTGGCTTGAATACCTCTGCAAGATCGAGACTAAGAGAGAATCGCCTTGTACTTGGCTGATGCAGATAGCTCACAGCGGGGCTTAGTTGGGTTTTATATATCTCACTTAGGGCAGTTGCGTATACCATGGAGTTGCCGAAGGAGATGAGGGCATTTATCGGATTATCGGGGGGCATTCTGGTGCGCTTATCAAATAGAAACGCTTCGGATTTTAAAATCTTATTCCAGGCCTCAAAGTAACGTTTATGGATCTGTCCTTCAAATCCCATCAGTTCTTCGATCGATCTTGAGATAGCGAGTTCCTTATCTCTATTCTCGATGTCTGATATAAATTCGCTAAGGTCACCGTACCTACGCTCATAGTATTTCAGGTTCTTAAGTATATTGTGGTTCGAGGAGCGTATGATTTCCCGTGCAATAGCGAGTCGCAGATTTTGATCTATGTAGTGTTCCACCTGCTTTACCAGAAGATGGCCTGAAACCGCATATTCCCTGGGGTAGAGCGTTCCGGTATAGTAGCCATAGTAGTTGAAAAAGTGGACCGGTATGTGATTTTGCCCCAAGAAGTTTATAACCTTGGTGTTTAAGTCAATCTCACCGAAGACAAAGATGGAGTCTACCGACTCAACCGGAACCGCTCGTCTTTTTGGAGTTTCGGTTTCCGGTTCTCCGTTAGATTCACTATTGGAATCCCCGAACTCGAAGAAGATCGTATTGTCTTTTCTCATTATTCGGCCACTGCTAAAGATATAAAACGGTTTCTGCATGATACACCTACACCCAGCAGAACTCGAAGTAACTGCAACTCTTGCAAGCGGGAATCCTTACTCTCTCAGGACACCTGTCGGAGGACAGGATTTCCCCGATCTCTTCTGTAACTTCTTTTAGTTTTCCTCTATCCACATCCGTAAGCCCGATTAGTTCTCGCCTATGAAACCTGGGATAGTTTATCTCGGCTCTAAATCCATGGACACCCTTCGATTCGAGAAAGTATAGGTAGTACTTAACCTGCCAGAGGTGTGCTTCTTCGAGCTTATCCGATTTTTTAACCTCGTGGATGACCTTGTTTCTAAGGTCAATCCAGTCTATTGAAATCATCTCATCGATCTTTATCTCCTTCTTTTGCCTGTCGTAGGAGGTTTCAGACAGAAGTTTCCCAAGCGCAACAACGTCGGATTCGGTCTCAAAATTTATCTGATGCGCAAAAAGCCAGAGCTTTCTCTTGCAGACGAAGTAGTAGTTCACAAGCGTTCCGGTATGTTTAAGCTGCTGATCCAGGGTCATATTAAATTATCTTTTGTATTCTCAATCTCTTGATTTTCCTCATTGTTGTTCCTTCCGGCTTTGCTTTTTCCCTCGATAATTCCCCGGTTTTCATCATATTGAACGGGGATGGCATAGATTCCCGATAACCATCTCTTTAGCTTCTTTTCAAAATCGTCTTCCTTGTAGTTGTTATATCCATAAAGCCTTCCTAATTTTTCAAGAATCTCCTCAATCTCATTTTTATTCAACTTTTCAAATACCTTATAAAACACCCAATCATCTGGAGATAGGTTCCTGCGGTGTTTAAAATAACCATCTGAAACGACGAATTTTGAAAGGACACGTTTTTTAAAAAACGTGAAAAGATGCTTAGGTTCTTTTAAGCCCTCATCTTTGAAAAATTCCTTGATCTCTTGAATAAAATCATCGACTTTATTTTCAGGTATAAGCTGAATATCGTAGATCTCTCTAAAGATTTTGTGTGCTTCCTCTTTCCTATCCGACATATAGCCGGCGTCTAGAATCCTCAGGGTATCGTAAAATTCCTTTAGGTATTTACTATCTTCCGGTAAGCATTTGTAAAGCTGCTTAACTAATTCATATTTTTTAAACTCTGAAAGCAAAAACGGTTGTATGGGAAGAATAAGTTGAGAAACATTCTGTTTATCAGGTTTACCTCTTTTCTTCTCTTTAGTTGCACCTTTTCCTTTCTTATTTGTTTTAGTTGTATTTTCAGGATCATTCTCGCTAACTACTTCAAGCTCTTCCCATTTTATACTTTTAATCCATTCTTTAACCTCTTCTTTATTTATTTGTTCCCCGGCCTTCTTTGAGTAAAGGAGTCTTAGAGTTATTCCAATAAGTTCTTTTTTATATACGTTGCCATTTCCCGATTCGAGTCCATTTTCAAACGTCCAGATATAAACGTTCGGCTCTTCATCATTGTAAACGTAGTTTTCCTTAAACCTTCTTAGTACTCTTCCCATCCTCTGCACAAGCGCGTCAAGAGGTGCAATTTCTGTAAATAGGGTATCTGCATCAATATCAAGTGATGCCTCAACGACCTGAGTTGCCACTAAGATCTTGGGAGCATTTTCGCTATCTGGCTTTGGATTTTTGAATTGCTTTTCTATTAGGGTTGTCTCTTTATTTTCTCTATCATTCCATGTAAACCTTGAATGTAGAAGCCATAGGTTATCTTTTATTTCGTTGTACTTCGAATCTTTTTCTACTTTGTCTCTCAGCTGTTGATAGACTTCCTGCGCCTGTCTGACTGTGTTTAGAATTACCAGAACCCTTTTACCTTCTTTGGCGTAATCTAATATTTGAGTTATATTGTCCTCGGTCAGATCGAACCTCGGTCTTCCATTTTCATCTTTGCTGTTTGCAACCCTTATTACTTTAATCCTATGTTTTTTGAGTTTTTGAAAATCTTCCTTTCTATCAATGTATATATCAACCAGAATGGGTTTTTCGTATTCATAGATTCTTCTTTCTATCCCTTCTTTTACAAACTCCGGCAACGTAGCCGTCATTAGAAGGAACTTGCCGCCCATAAGAACTATATCCTCTATAAATTTCACAATGATAGCGGCGGCTTTCGGATCATAAGCTTGCACCTCGTCTATCACAAGTCGCGAATATGATATCGTCGCATAAACCTTCTCATAGGATGGTGGTTTTAGGGCATAAGGGAAGAACTGGTCTCCAGTTGATATAATGACGGGATGAGAGAGTTGGCGGGCAAAATCGTAAACCTTCAGGTTGTCCGTTTCTCCGCCATCTCCCAGGAGGTAAACATCCGCATCGGAGTGAAGGAGTCCCGTTTTTTCATCTGTAAAGATGTTTTTCGCTCTTTCGAATATCTGATTCACAGCCGAGCGGAGCGGCAAAGTGTAGAGGAACTTATCTCCGTTTGACCATAGGAAAGCGAACTCGGTTTTACCGTAGCCGGTAGGAGCAATAAGGATAGCGTTTTTGTCTCTGCAATCTTTTACTTTGTCCAATTGCCATATTGAAGCGCTTGAGTTTTTATCTTTAATATATCTCTCGACTTCGTGTTCAAGTGAACTTTTATCTAATCCGTAGAGTTCAATTTTATTGAGATCTTCGTTCTCTTCTTCACAAAATGAGGCAAAATGGTCACAGCGCATCAAGAAACCGCTAATGAGGATCCAATTCCTTTTCTGTTCTTCAGATAAACCTGCTTGTTTGGGTAGAAAATAGTTTTTATAGGGTGGCGTAACATAATGGGTCAGAGACAGGCCATTTACAATCCCACTCGCCCATTCGGAATTAAAGCTGATTAGTTCAGTGGTTTTTAATTCACTCGGAAAAACCCGAAACTCACCCTTTAGGTTTTTGTATAAGGCGTCTTGAAACTCTTCGGTGTCGATTTTCTTATTAAGGATCAGCTTATCTAGAATTTCACATAAGTCGCTGTCACTCCAGTTGATAAGTTGGTCAAAGTCATTCCGCCAGTGATGAAACGCTACAGCGGAATAGACGAATTTCACTATGTCCCCATCTCCTAGTATTTCTCTTATCTTTTGTCCGTTCATCCAGAAAACTGAAAAGAGGGAGTGAGGGATGTTGTTGTAGGGATGGAAGGGTCTATAATCTTTATTTCCGAGTGTTTTTTGCTGAAAGGCAGGAAGTACTTTTCCAAAATCGTGGCAGATTATTGCGATTTGTATAGCTTGCTTTAATTTTTCTGTTGTGGCACAGGGGACAATTTTCGTAAGGTTTTCAAAGGTATCCCAAACATCCCTAGTGTGCTCCTTAAGGTAAATTTCCCCTTTATCTCGGTCATGCGTCCCTTTATGTTTTTTAATGCTTTTAGCCAGGATTCTATTTGGTTCCATCATGGTCTAGCCCTTTTGAGAAAAATACCGGTATCCTTATTTCATTGTCGAAATAGCCTTTTAGTCCAATGATTTTTCCATCATTCAAAAAAGCACCTTCATATTCAAAGTTCCTAACTCCGTTGTTTAGTGTATAGAAGGTTGGTACACGGTAGCGAAGCCCCGGTGTTTGTCCATTGCAAACATAATCTTCAGGAATCCAGAAAAAGTGGTGGTAGTTTCCGTCGGGGATTTTTTCTTGTAAGTCAACTAAAGTGGGTTCCTCTCTAAAAACTATCCAATCCTCGGCTCTACCTAAATGAAGTGGGTAAAGCCTTTGGATAGGGTTTTCTAAATTGTCTTTTACTTTAATCAGGAAATCCTCCTCGTCATGTGCCAGGTATATAAACAGTTCTACCTCATTTAGAATATCAATCGAAACCGGGCTTTGACCTCCTATATGTTCTATATGACCGCTGATTTCTCTAATTTCTGTAGAACCAAACCTTGTTACATGGCTTTTTTTTGATAGGTTTCTAAACCAGGTGTATTCGGTTGTTTTGCTTTGAAACCTCCCGGCTATAGAGATTTTGAGTTTCTTTAACTTACAAAATGTGCAGTTACCATTGTTCCCTTTACAGCCTTGCTCATGTGGTTCTCCTTCACCCTTCGGATTCCTTATCCCTAGCACGTTGCATAAGAGTCCGATAACGGTAGAGTAGGGTGGAATCGGATAGGTGTGCCTCCGCTGATAGGTAAACGGAACACGGTAATGTGCATGTGGTTGATAGATTCTGAGGCGCAGTGCCTTTAACTCACTCATAGTTTTGTAAATGTTTTAATGTGGAAAAACGACATCTTAACTTTCTCTATTTCAGCGTGAATAGTGTCTTTGCTTCGAAAAAGTATGGAGTGAGGATGAATTAGGTGTTCATATCGGAGAAAATCGAAATCCTTTTGGGTAAAAAAGTCTAGGTCAATGGATTCACGATGGCCGAGATAATAATACACAGCCGTGCCGCCTGCAAGGTAGAAGCTCCCTTCATCAATAAAGGGTTTTACTGCTTCGATAGCTTTCTTATGTTGTTTCAGCAACCTCATTTCTTTGGTAGTACAATCGCCAAAAATTAAAGGATTGGGGAGATAAAAGCCTCTCTCTTTTCTCGCGTAGAAATGTCTTAATCACTTCATCTCCCACCACCTCGGCAAAAACGTGAAACTGCTCTGGATTTCCCAGTTCCAGTATCCTAGTAATTACGAATGGACTGTTCAGCTTCTCCCGTACCGAATTCCAATCGCATTCCCAGAATAGAGGTCTTAGGATTTCCAAATCACTTTGTTTGTTGGTTTTCATCTTGGGTTTTTATTCCGATTTCCTTTAATAGTTCATTCCATTCAAGGGTAACCTTACTATCTCCCTTCAAATTCTCATCTACCCTTAGCCTCTCACAATCCTGAATGTAAACCCTTCCGTCTATCCATGAGTTTTTGAGTGCATCCTGAACGCCGATTACCTTGTGCTGACCGTTCTCACGTCTTATATCGATGAAGGGATGAAATATCGGAGTCGGGACTTTTACGGGACTGGCTATGAGAAAAAGAGGTACTATCGTATTCGCTTCACCACTGGATTGGGCGTAGAGGCCGTTTCTGATGCTGTGTAATAAGTCTTGGATACGTCTTTCTTTTAGCTCTGGTTTAATCTCATATCGAACGATGAATTTGTCTTGGACTTGTTTTAGCTGTACCATTCCATTTATATTCTCGTACTCATTGTTTCCAACCTCGTTGCATTCGATCTCTTTTGGTTTGTCTCCAATCTGAATGGTGAGCTTGCCAGAGTTGTACGTAGGCTTTTGGTTTAGAATCCACGAGTCTATGCCTAACATCGCAGCATCAATCGTGAAACTAACCTTAAAGAATGAGCTATGTTCTTCTTTGTTATAAGGGTCCGGCGATGGATCTTTGTCATTGGCTTTCTTCTCCCCCTGTTGATATGCTCTTCGAACCAAATCGTGATTAGCATAGAATGCTAAATCAGCTTCATATGGTGAAAGCGAAACTGCCTTCGTAATACCAACTGGTGCCTTTCGAGTAATAGCCATTTCTTCAGAGATTGTAAACATATAACCAAACGCATCTAACTCGGGACACATCAGCACGTCGTCCTCATGGATCTTGAACTGAATAACATCTTTCTGGCCATGAAATACTTTCGCAGCATTCCAACTACAAGCCTTGTGCAGCGTCTCAAACAAATAGTGCCGTATCGCAGGCTTGCCGATGAAGGAGCGGACTTCACCGTTCACGTTGAGCTTCTTGATCGAGAGAATGTTGCCTCCGATCTTCTCATCACGGTTCAGGGCCGAACCGTCAAAGATGATGGTTACCGTTACATTCTTAAATCCATTAGTGTTCATAGCTCCCTCCTTTCGGTTATTACTCTGTCTCTTGCTCTTTTCCTAAAACTCCGCTTAAAAACGAAAATAGAAAAACCTTAAATAGCTCGTCTGGATAAACGGGCTTAAAAGCCTCCACAAGATGGGTCGGAAACTCCCTCTTTGCCGATACGAAGATGCGCAGGATGGCATGAAAGGCCTCGTCTCGCTTACCGGCACGCACAAGCTCCAATATACGGTATCCTTGACGATCAAAAGCATCTTTAAGGTCTCTATCCCTTTTGAGAGTGAACCCAGTTCTCTTTAGGCTCTCGATAAGATCAGAAGCGTTCCAGCCAGCTAACTGACGATATAGGCTCTTGAGATCTTTATTGCCTCTGTGTTGCTCCACAGCCCACTGGAGCAATTCCTGAAGCTTACGATCTTGATCTATTAGAACCTTGTAAGCCTGGCGAAAATGCTCGGCGTTGGGAATACCAGTTTTCAACTGCTCTTCGAGTTGTTGGAGTCTCTGCTCCAAGCTAACTTCGGGCGATGTGGATGTACTCATAGGTTTCCCTCCTTTTGCGTTTCTCCTCAATAAGGGCAGAGAGTTGGAAGAGCCGATCTGCCACCATTGCCGGATTCTGTTTATTCTCCTCGAGCCTAAAGCTCTTATTTACGAAGTCCCTTTCTGATTTCCCACGTTCCCCATAAGGCTTAAGCCCGATGCATAAGAGGCGATAGCCTAGCTCAATAAGTCGAGAGAAATCCTGACTGAGGATGAGGTTCAATATGGCAAATTCTCCGATCTGACTCAAGAGCGAGGCAATTTGGCGGTCTGCAAGAAGTTGGACAACTTCGTAAGGCAAACTGAAAAATTCTATTTTATCCCCATACTTACTTACCACCTCAATATTCATTCCTGTCCATGCTCCTAGAATTTCCTGTATCTTAGTAGCGTATTCAATAAGGCTCATTCCGAGAATTTGCCTTACATCTTTTGCCCCTTGCTTAGGGTAAAGTTCTCGAACAAACTTGTTGAGGTGATACATAACTTTAAAGGAAGGAGCATTAATGAAGATTTGGGAGTTATCTTGAAGTGTTGTGAGGGCAAGGTGGTGGTGGATGATTAAGTAAACACATAAATAACATAGAGGGATGCTTTGATTACAATTCCAGAAACCATTTGGAAATTCTCCGATAGATGGGCCGAGCTCTTTCAAATGGGTAATTTGGAGTTTAGTCAACCTCTCCTGTAGTTTGCTATTCGGATCAGTAATCTTCACCGGATTTTTCAAACATAAGCCACATTTTATTGCAGAAGAAGAACTTATTAAATTTGGTATTTCTTTAGCTAAATTAGAGAATTCATAAGATTGCCATTCAGATAATTGAACTAAGTTTTGATATGGGGTCTTCGATGCAAATAATTTATTGCCGGCTCTGACAAACTTATAGCCAAAATTTCCCATATCTTCATAAAAAGCCTGATACTTATCCTTGTTTGTTTGCTTGCTTTTGTCTTCTTTGCTGAGCCACTCAACTAATTCGTCTTCAGATACTAAAAAATTAGAATAGGCATAAATAGCCTTTGAAATCTCTTTATGTTTTATTCCGACTGTACCGAAAAATAGTTTATCCAAATCAAAACTTCCGTCATTCTCTAGCAAATCTGCTACCTTTAGATCAGAGGCTTCCAGAACTTGCAACAACCCCACCACTCCCGCATTATAAAGCCAGTTTGATGGATAAAGCGTTATTTTGTTTTCCTTCTCTTCGCTCATATCTCCCTCACAACTTCCACCATCCCGAACCCCTGGCTACGTCTTGAACCGAGTCCTACCTGGTTTATGAGATTTAAGACCTCTGGGCTTGCCTTCATGGAGAAGGTACCGATAAACCCGGGGATCTTAAGCCCCATGTGCTTTACGACGAGCTTCTTTAATTTGATGGGATCGAATATAACCTCACCGGACTCATTTAAGTCAATGAGATTCCTACAAAGCTCATCCATATTGAACTTGAAGGCTTCCTCAAAATCGCCGTCTCCTTCAAAGTTCACGCACTTAGGACAGAGGTAGTGCCTTTCGTTTCTGTGGCTCCTTATAAGCACGGGCGAAAGTGTCCTGAATATGGCTTTGTCTGTCTCTATTCTCCTTGGCCGAACAACCTCTGTGTGCTCCACTCTAAACGAAAGGTTATATATGGGGAATTCCCTTTTTCCTATTAGATGATTGTAGACCATGACGAATATCTCTGGACTATTGGTGCTGAATTTTAACTCAATGGGGTTTTCAAAAAGTATCTTCTCGCCTTCTATTTTTACTCTATCCCCAAAGGAAACGGAGAACGTGTAAGGCTTTACGGCTCTCCTTTTAAAAAGCGTTGAGTAGAGCCAAGAGCCCTCTATAGCACCTTTAATGATAGAGATAAAACCCCTTCTATAATCAATGGGTAGTGTGTTATCCCCCTCTTTGGTGGATAAACGCGAGATTAAAACGATCCCAAAAGCACTTCTCCTATTCATTCTAAATACCCTATCGTTTAACGACTAAGGCGTTTATAAAAAGCAATGATATCATTTTATTCGATCCCGCGGAATATCTAAATAACCGCCTCATGATGCTACCTGGCATACGGTTTCCCTACCGGTTTTTTATAGGATTATGTAGTACATCTATGACAGAAATTGTCCACTTGGCGGCATGAGATTTTAAAGATGTTAAAAACAGGGGAGCGATTAATCTTTGTTTTTTAGAATCGCTTCACCCGAGCAGGACAGAAGTCGTATCGGGATTTCTTGGATGGGGGATATATAACCAAAATCGATTGCAATTGGCTCTTATTAAACTCACACAGTTGATGAAACGGTCCTTTTGTTTCTTTTACCACACCGATATTTGGTTCTCCAATAAAAGCCGGAACTCATCCTCAGATGAACCATCTTCCTCTTCTCCTCTTCTCCTTCGGGAATACCGAGAGATGAACGGGTTTTCCCTGAAAGCCCACATACTCCCCTATCACCCTGTCACTCATAATAGAGGTTCTCTCCTCCACTCCTATAGCCTCAGCGGGCCTTGCCTCCGCCTCTAATATGTGCTTTATTATCCCGTCTCTCGTAAGGGCTTTCGCTTTTTTCCGTTCCTTACCGTCCTTTGAGCATACGGCGTCTATCACGTATCCGCCGATAAGCCCGTCGTATAGTTGGGAGAAGAGGGATGGATTTCCCAGTATATCAAGCCCCTTAAACCCCCCGTATTGAAAGACCATAAATCCGACCTGTGAGGGAAGGGGACTAAAGGCCTTTTTACTCTCCTCGACCTTTGGGTCTATTTTACAAAAGGCCTCCGCTAAACTGCTCGTATCCGAGTGAACGCCTAAGGTATCTAGCCTTTCCCAGACCTCCCTCCACACCTCGACCTGGGCTTCCTTCTTCTCCTTGAGTATCCTCCTTATAGCGCTAGGGGCACTGTACTGGCCCCTTATGAAATTCTCAGATACGAAGTGCCATCTTCCCTGTTCCGTACAGCTTACCGGTATCACTATCTGGGATCTAGGAGGGACTATTATGGTCTTATTTACCACCCTATTTTGCTTTGCCCCGATTAGGTGGTCTCCGTCGATTATAAGAACGTGTTCTTTTGATTTATTTATCAGTACGACTTCGGATACGGTTGCTACTATCTCCTTCTCCCTTACCTCAACCAGTTTGTCCTCTATGGCCTTTGCGAGGGTTAAGAATAGAGGCCCTCTACCGTTACTGGAGACGATGGGTATGATGGTGAGGTTCTCGTGTACTTTTTCCCCACCATACGATAGCCCATTCAACCAACTCCTAAAACCGTTTGACATATGGTTTTCCTCCCAGTTTTTTTATAGAATTATGTAGCACGTCTGTGACAGAAATTGTCCGCCTGGCGGCGTATGATTTTTAAGAACGCTTAAAATTAGGAAGGATGGATGATGTGTATACCCGACCCGATAGCTAGGTTTGATAGGATCTACTACCTGATCGAGTATCTGGCAGGCCTTAGAAGAGGCGCCACCGTAGGGGAGATAGCGGAGGCCGTAAATAAACACGAGAGAACGGTAAGGCGCGATATAAGGGCGCTCGATTCTATCCTGGGAATAAAGGTCATTAGAGAAAGGGGATACGATAGAAGGGTAAGGTTCAGGATAGAGAAGGAGAACGCGCGCTTTAGGCCCCTTGTCTTTAACACATACGAGATCATTGCCCTCTACTTTGCCAAGGGCTTTTCCCATTTTAAAGACATCCCCTTTATCCAGAAGAATCTAGCCGAGGTCTTCTCCAAGATAGAGGAATCCGTGGATCGTGACCCATTGCCTGGGAGGAGGAACTTCTTTAACCGCGTATACAACCTCTTTATCCTGCCCAAGGAGCTTGGGGGTAAGGTCTATGGCGAGACGAGTATCTCTTTCCTTAAAAAGCTGATAGATGCCGCTCTGGATTGCCAGGTGTGCGAGCTAACATACGGCACAAGGGATAAGACGAAGAGGTACAGGATAGCACTTTTACACTTCTTTAACTATAGAGACGCCATATACCTTGTGGCAAAGGATCTAGGCGACCGGGTAATAAAGACGTTTGCCCTCCACAGGATAAAGGATGTTAGACCCTTAAACGAGCACTTCGATTATCCATCTGGCTTCGATGTTATGGGCTTTTTATCTAAGACCCCCTTTGGCGTTGGAAGCGATAGGCGCACCATAAAGCTCAGGTTCTCCCCGGATACGAGGCAGTACGTCCTTGAGAGAGAGTGGTATCCGAACGAGAGGAAGGAGGTTTTGGGAGACGGGGGGCTTCTCCTTACATTTGAGAGCGATATAAATATGGTCTTAATAGGCTGGATAAGGGGCTTCGGTTCTGACGTCACGGTGCTTGAGCCCACTGAACTCAGGGAGTACATAGTTAAGGACCTGAAAAAGAACCTTAAGGGATATAGGAGGTGACAATGAGGGTCTTGGAGATCCCAATGTATAGCGGTTTAGAGGATGTCATTAAGAACGCCCGGCTCAACCCGGAAGACCCCTCCCTTTACATTCTCCTCCCCGATATACCGGCGGTATCCCAGGCGGAAAGGTTCCTTCTTGGGTACGGACTCTGGGGGGAGAGGGTTCTTACATTCGGGAAGTTATCGGAGGTTTCCAATCTGAGGGTAGGGGTGAGGCCGATAGAGCTCTCGAGAACGGGGAGGCTGTTTCTCATAGAGGAGGTCATAAACGATCTGAGGGACGGCCTCTCTTACTTTAAGGAGATCGTCTCCATAAGGGGCTTCTCTGAGTCCGTTCTACGCCTTATAGCCGAATTGAAACACGCAAGGATCGATCCAGGTGACCTCCTTGAGGTATCGGAGAAGGTGGGGGAAGAAGATCTGAGAGAGAAGCTTAGGGATCTAGCCCTGATATTCGATCTATATCAGTATAGGCTCCGAGAAGAGGGGCTTGTGGACGATATAGATAAGCTGAGGCTTCTCTCGGAATGGTTGAGAGGGGATAAACTAAAACTCATCCTCCCAGAAGCGAGGATCCTTTTGGTCTTTGGGTTTTTCGATTTTACACCGTCACAGCTTGAGGTCCTAAGGAGTATGGAGGATGCGGGTGTCGATCTCCTGGTCTCCCTCCCCCCTCTATCCCCGAGGCTTAAGTCCGAGGTCACGGATAGGATAAAGGGGTGGTTCTCAGATTTCCGGACGGAATATATCCCTCAAGACCATAGGTCTCGGAGGGAGGTCGAGGTACACTCCTTCCCCTCGTTCAGGGAGGAGTGCGAGTTTGTGGCAAGGGAGATAAAGAAGGCGATCCTTGAGGGCTCCTTGAGACCGGACGAGATAGCGGTCGTAATGAGGTCCTATCCGGGGAAGGAGAACAATGTCATAAGGGCCTTTGAGAGGCTTGGAATACCGTATTCCATGCCGGGGGGAAGTGATCTTGGAAAGAGCCCTCTTGGGAGGTTCATCATAGACCTACTCGGGGTAAAGTCTTCTGGCCTTGAGAGGAGGCTCTTTATAAATCTACTGAGGAGTCCGTTTTTATCGGTGTATCTTGGAGGGACAGGTGATTACTATGAACTGATAGCCGACCTCGATCTCGAATCTAGGAATAGCAGGGTTCTCGGTGGGGTAAGGGAGTGGAGGGCGGTGCTCGGTGGGTTTAAGGACAAGTGGTTTTCCGAAAGGGTCATGGGGATAATCGACGAGATGGAAAAGAGGTTCAACTCGAACTCGCTTGATGGGTTCATAGAGGACCTGGGAGGGATCCTGGATCACCTTCTTGTCTATAGGGCTGTGGAGGGGCTTTCATTAAGATCGTGCTCTCATAAGCGCGCATGGAAGAGGTTTCGTGTATTTCTAAGCGAGATCCTTTTTCTTTCTAGGATCAGGTTTAAGAAGAGACTCGAGGGCATAGACGGTTTCATATCCCTCCTAAAGGACCTTATGTCTGAGGAGCGATTCTCGCCCTCGGATCCATCTAGTGGGGAGGGCGTCCACGTAATCAAGGCGTTTGAGGCGAGGGGTACGTCTTTTCCCATGGTTTTTATACTCGATATGGGGGAGAGGGGCTTTCCCCTACCGGCACCGAGGGATCCTATTCTAAAGAACAGGGAAAGGGAGGAGATAAATACGTTACTCGGCGGGGGCTCACTCAGGATCGAGGATAACCACTATGAGTCCGAGGAGGCTCTATTCAGCCTGATCAGCAATTCCACACGGAAGAGGCTCTATATCACGTACTCGTATCTGGATGATAAGGAGCGGTCTAGCCTTCCCTCTTATCTCGTAGATAAACTCATAAGGGAGGAGGGTATAGGGGTTAAGAGGCATTCCCTGGAAGAGACCTATTCGGAAACAGAGTGGATATACTCAAGGGACGACCTTGCGAGATACCTCTTCTATAAAGGGGCCTATAGGGAAGGGCCGTATTCTGATTACCTGAGTGAGAACTGGGGGCCTTTTAAACGCGTTCTTACCGGCCTTCATGCGGAGGGTCTTAGGCTGGTCCCCCGTGGGGTCTATTCCAGATTCGAGGGAATCATAGATAGAAGGGATCTCCTTCCCCCGTTGTCTCGGCTTTCACCTACGGGACTTGAAACATACGGGGATTGCCCCTTTAAGTACTTCGCATCGAGGATACTAGGGCTTAAGGAGATGGAGGAGGTTGAAGACGAGGCCACGGCACTCGACCTTGGGTCGTTCTACCATAAGGTGCTTAGGGGATTATTCGAATCTATTGGAGGGGAGATGGGAGGAAGGGTAGACCTCAGAGGGATAACGGACGTGGAGTTGATCGATAGGTTAAAGCGTGTACTACGGGTATACGATTTTAACAGGGAGTTTCACTGGCTTTCATCTGGTATAAGGGATCTGGTAAGGATAAGGGCACTGGATGAGATCCTCCCCAGGTTTGTCCTTTCTGAGGCAAAGAGGATCAGAAACTGGAATGAAAGGGGTTTTTTCCCTGCCTATTTTGAGGAGAAACTGGAATTAGACGTCGGGGGTATAGGTATAAGCGGAAGGGCCGATAGAATTGACATCGGGAGGGAGGGGGCCTTGGTTATAGACTATAAACTCCGCTCTTCATCAAGCAGGGGTTTTTTTAGCCATAAGAACCTCCAGCTCCCGCTTTACCTTTCTGCCCTTGAGAAGAGGGGTATAAACCCCTATGGCGGCTATTACCGTTTCGTCGAGAAACCGGAGGAGGAGAAGGGAGTGGACATGGAAACGGAGGAAGACCTTCGTGACCTCATAAGGTCTGCAAGGGATTTGGTTGAGATGTATGTGAACCTAATGAATAATGGGTTCTTCGCACCTCTAATTGTGGAGAAGAAACCTGGGTTCGAGAAAACCGAGATCGAGCTCAGGAAGGACTTATACTCATCATGCCGCTGGTGCGAGTTCTCGGATCTCTGCAGGGTAGAAGGAGGGGTGAAAAGGCGTGTCTCTTAATGAGGAACAGAGAGTGGTACTCGACCTAGACTCGGAGCTCGTCGTAGAGGCTGGGGCGGGTTCCGGTAAGACCCGTGCCCTCGTTTCTAGGTACCTCGAGATCCTTAGGCAGGGAAGGGCTGATGTAAATGGAATAGTGGCCATAACCTTCACCGAGAATGCGGCGGCCGAGATGAAGGAGAGGATTATAAAGGGGATTGACGAACACGTATCAAGGTACGGTGAGGTGAACTTTCTAAATAGAGAGGCGATTAAAAAACTATCCCACGCCCCTATAAGCACGATTCACGGGTTTTCCGCCCGCATACTTCAGGAGAACCCATTGGAGTGGATGTTAGATCCGGGCTTCTCCGTTATGGAGGACGTGGAGGAGTCTCTATTTATAGAAGAGGCGATAGACGAATTTATCCTAAGGCTCTGGGACTCCGGGTACGGGACTGAGAGGGGAGACCTCATAGAGGCCCTCTCCGAGGAGGGGTTCGATAGGGGCAGTCTGAGGAATGGGATCTACCGTATAGTGTCACTCGCTAGAACCCTCCATATAGAACCTCCCTGGAACGCCTTTTCAAACGGGGAGCATCTAGAGGAAGGGGAAGGGGATCTAATAAACCGTCTCCTTTCTGACATAGAGCACGACCTCGTGGACTCGGCCAACATCAACGTCAAAAAGAGGATAAGCCGTATAAGAGATGCCGCCTCCGGGATTCCTCTAACGGAGAGGAGGGCTTCAAGGGCCCGACTCTTACACATGATTAAAGTAGACCTAAGTGGCATCATCTCTCTTAAGAAGGTGCGGCAGGAGGAGAGGGAGATCGCCTCTCGGTTGCTGTCTCAAGTTGATCGTATCCTAAGCCTTTACGATACGGAGCTAACCCGGACTTACCTCAATATCGCGGAGGGGGCCTACCGGTTTCTAAGGGATAAGAAAAGGGGGTCTTCCCTTCTCGATTATGAAGACCTCCTCCTGGGTGCCAGGGATCTACTGAGGAACAATTCGCAAATACTCAACCGTTACAGGAAGGGGTTTAGGTTCATAATGGTTGACGAGTTCCAGGATACGGATAGCATCCAGTTTGAGATAATAAGGTTACTCTCCGAGGGTGGCGGTGCGAATCTATTCATAGTAGGGGATAAGAGGCAATCCATATTCGGGTTCCGTGGGGGAGACCCAAGGGTCTTCCACCATCTCAGTAGGGATGAAAGGAAACTAAAGAGGTTCAGGAGGAACCACAGGTCTAAAAGGCCACTCATAGAGTTTTTAAATGGTTTTTTCGAGAACCTATTCGATAAGGACTATGAGAGGATGGATCCGGTTGACGAGGCCCCATCCGATGGGCACTGCATAGAGTTCATACTGACGTCTGGCACCGACTCGTATGATTGGAGAAGGGAGGAGGCTAAAAGGATCTCTGAGAGGATACTCGATCTAAGGGGTCGCGGATACCGGTTCGGGGATATGGCGGTACTCATGAGGTCCAGGGGGTTCATGTACGTCTATGAAAGCGCCTTGAGGGAGTCGAATATACCCTATTATTCGACCAGTGGAGGGGGATTTTTCTCGCGTCGGGAGATAAGGGACGTAACGGTATTCCTCAGGTATCTCCTCTACCCGAAGGATAAGATAGCCGAAGCCTGTGTGCTGAGGTCCCCTTTTCTTGGGGCCTCGGACGAGGAGCTACTCGCTTTTTATTCTGGAAAGGAGACCGTGGATAGGGTCTCCGATTTTATAGGGCTCGTAAACGGTATCAGGAAAGAGACCCCGTTTCTCACCCCGCTCTCACTGATGGAGCGTATCATGGAGGAGACCGGCTATTCCTCATCCGCCTTGGCACTTCCGGACGGAAGGGTAAGATACGCTAATCTGAATAAGCTCATTAGCATCTTTGGAAGGCTGGAGTCCCTGGGATTTGGAATTACGGATGTCCTCGATTACCTGGAGTCTGGTCTAGGAGAGGACGAGGAACCGCTTTCACAGTCGGAGTTCGAGTGGGAGGACTCGGTAAAGATACTCACGGTGCATAGGGCCAAGGGTCTCGAGTTTCCCGTTGTATTCCTTGCCGATTTAAACCATCGCTCCCCCCGGGGTAGGGAAAGGATACTGGCAAGGAGGGGTGAGGGGTTCCTGGTGAGGTATGAGGGCACGGAGTCTTCTCTATGGGAGACCATGTCTAAGTTGAGTGACGCTGACGATTTGGAGGAGGAGAAACGGATCCTTTACGTGGCAAAAACAAGGGCAAAAGAGCTCCTCGTTATCTGTCTTGGAGGCAAGAAAAATCAGAAGGGGCTATCCACATCGAAGGACACGTTTGCGGACCTTTTGGACTCTATAATCGGGTTTCCCACGGACTGGGAGAACATGGATAGGATCCCCTTTTTAGGACTTGAGATCCCGGTTTGGAAGGGGAATGTGGGTGGGACGATCGAGATAAAAAAGGACGCGGATCCGCCATCGGTTCCCATTGACATAGCGGATATGGAGAGGAGATTTATCGGCGTTTCTTTTGGGGAAGACAAGGAGTATGAGGATAAACCCGATTTCGAGAGGCTGACCGGTAGGCCATCCCCTTCTGTCATAGGAACCCTGATGCACAGGTTTCTAGAGCTCTGGGATTTTAGACGTGAGAGCATAGATGAAGCCGTTAGATTCGTCATGAGAGAGGCTTATATACTCGACGGTTCTCTAGGAGGGGAGCTGCTGGGGTTGGCGGAGAATTTCCTGGGTTCTGAGCTTATGCTTAGGATAAGCGGTGCAACCGGGATTTACAGAGAGGTTCCCTACTACATGTACATAAACGGAAAGCCGGATAGGGGGAAGATAGACCTCGTTCTAAGGGAGGGGGATGTGATAAGCCTATTTGACTATAAGCTTAGGAGTGATGGAGAGGGGATCGCTCGGTTTAAAGACCAGATCGAACGTTACGCCTCTGCGATCGAGAGGCGGTTTGGGAGACCTCCAAAGGAGAGATTCATAGTGCTTCTACCGGAGGTTAAACTGGTTACCCTTGATAAAGACGTCCCTTTCCGCGATTAGTCAGGATGCCTTTACCTTCTGGATTATCCACTCGAATATTTCGTTTATTACCTCTGTGGTTCGATTATGACCTTGATCGAATCCCTTGCCTCTACAACCATCTGAAAGGCCCGTCCCGTCTCGGCAAGGGGAAGCCTATGAGTGATCATGTCCCTTACATTCACCCGCCCTGCCCTTATAAGCTCCATGGCAAGGGCAAGGTCGGATGGGGAGGCGGCATAGGAAGAGGTAATTGTGGCCCCTTTCCACCAGAGCTCGTTAAAAGGGAGAAGGATCTTTGTTCCGGGGTCCGTCGGGGCAAAGAAAAGGATGGTCCCGCCTCTTTCAACAAGACCGAAAGACTGCTCTATAGCCGTAGGTGACCCTGTGCAAACGATCACAAGGTCGGGAAGGCGGCCCTCGTTGATCTCACGGATGCGTGTTGAGATATCCTCCCCGGCGTGGATAGCATTAGAGGCTCCAAAACGGATTGCCGCCTTTAATCTGTATTCGTTTATATCGGTAGCGATTATGCGGCCTGCCCCCTGGGCGCAGGCAAGCTGTATGTGGAGGAGCCCGGTTATGCCGCTTCCTATAACGAGGACGCTGGATCCCATCTGGAACCCCGCCAAGCGCTGTCCCCTTATGACGCAACCGAGGGGCTCTATAAAAGACCCCTCTTCGTATGAGACCTCGTCTGGGAGGACGAATACACCACGGTCTACGTTTATCGCCGGAATGCGTATGTATTCCGAGAATCCACCTGGGTCGAAATGGGTGGTTCGGAGTGTGTTACATGAGGAGTGGTTCCCTCTTAGGCAGAAGTAGCAGGTGTTACAGGGAACGTGGTGCGTTGCAATAACCCTATCCCCCTCCTTAAAACCCCTTACCCCATCCCCTATCTCTACTACCTCACCCGTAACCTCGTGTCCTATAACCAGAGGGGCCTTTGGGAGGCGGTACCATTCCAT
>CAZWVA010000053.1:0-19339 GCA_964636885.1 uncultured Spirochaetia bacterium | reverse complement strand
CATTATCGGTCACATCGGAACCGCAGGTGCAACGGGAACGGTTATAGAATACAGGGGCGAGGCTATAGAGGCCCTATCCATGGAAGAGAGGATGACGATATGCAACATGTCCATTGAAGCGGGGGCAAGGGCCGGTATGATCGCTCCGGATGAAAAGACGTTTGAGTACCTGAGGGGAAGGGAGTATGCTCCGAAGGGAGAGGATTTCGAGCGTGCCGTAGAGAGATGGAGAGACCTAAGAACCGATGACGGGGCGGTTTTCGATAAGAGGGTCGTGCTAGATGCCTCCAAGATGGCCCCTCAGGTAAGCTGGGGAACGAGCCCAGGAATGGTTACAGACGTAACGGGGATTGTACCCGACCCCGATTCTTTCTCGGACCCTAACACCCGGAAAGCGGTAAGACAGGCCCTTGAGTACATGGGACTCAGACCCGGAACCCCCATCCAGGAGATAAAGGTGGACAGGGTCTTTATAGGGTCATGCACCAATTCGCGCATTCAGGATCTTATAGCCGCTGCACATGTGGTTAAGGGTAAAAGGGTAGCGCCCAACGTCCGGGCTATGGTAGTTCCCGGCTCCCAGCAGGTTAAGCGCCAGGCAGAGAAACTCGGACTCGATAGGATCTTTAAAGAGGCCGGTTTCGAGTGGAGGGAATCGGGATGCAGCATGTGTCTTGGTATGAATCCGGACATCCTCGCCCCTGGTGAAAGATGTGCAAGCACGTCAAACAGGAACTTCGAGGGCCGTCAGGGAAAGGGCGGAAGGACGCACCTCGTAAGCCCGATCATGGCGGCGGCAACCGCGATAGAGGGCCACTTTGTGGACATAAGGGATTGGGAAATAGACCAGGAGCTAATGTGAGGAAACGACATGGAACCTTTTAGAACACTTACTGGAATCGTTGCACCTCTAGACAGGGTAAACGTGGATACGGATCAGATCATCCCCAAGCAGTTCTTAAAACGTATAGAGCGTACTGGATTCGGAGAATTCCTCTTCTATGACTGGAGGTACCTTGACGATGGGAGACCCAATCCGGACTTTGTGCTGAACCAAGATCGGTATAAGGGTGCGACGATCCTCCTTGCCCGTAGCAATTTTGGATGCGGAAGCTCCCGCGAACACGCCCCCTGGGCGCTTAGGGACTACGGGTTTAAGGTTATAATCGCCCCTTCCTTTGCGGACATATTCTTTAATAACTGTTTTAAGAACGGGATGCTCCCCATAGTCCTTCCGGAGGATGTGGTAGAAGGGCTCTTTAAACGGGTCCTTGCCAAGGAGGGGTACCGTCTTACGGTAGATCTGGAATCACAAACACTGAGTGACCATGACGGTTGGGTGATCGGGTTTGAAATCGACCCATTTAAGAAAAGGTGCCTACTCGAGGGGCTAGATGACATAGGACTTACGCTCCAGCATGAGGATAGGATAAGAGCCTATGAGGAAAGGACCGGATTGATTTAAGCTAGTGGACTTAACCAGGCGAATCTTAAGGAGTAACTCTAACCAATACTGCCCTGTTTCCACAAGACTTAAAACCGATCTATAGGTATTCTAGACGTATCCACAGTTATTAATACCCTGCCCAAACATACCTCAAGTACATTATCCGTTCTTATTAACTAAGGCACTCGGATAATAGGGATTATTTTATGGATCCTTTCCTACCTCCTACCAAATACGAGGTTAAGAATAAGGGTGAGGATTATGCTTATAAGAATCGAAGAAACAATCGGAAAATAGAATGTAAAGCCATCACGTTTTATATATATGTCCCCAGGCAACCTCCCTATATAGGGGATCTTAGGAGCCAAAACCACCAGCACCCCAAGAACCACAAGAAAGATACCAAAAACGATGAGCAGTTTCCCAAGAGGTTGTATCTCCATACATGTAATTTTAACATATACATAACGTCTTAACACCGGTTTTTCCGTATTTTTAAATCCATCCCAAAGATTGTCTTAATGAAAAAATTATGTAAGATTTAATCTCAAGCTACCAAATGATAATTTTAAGGGCCGTAGGAACGCCTATTAGTGAAAGGGAACACTGGAATTTTAAATGAATAGGATTTAAGATTTACATAGTATTACGTACAGCAATTTAGAACGAACCCAGGGAATAATAGCTATGAGTACACCTCCAGGGCAGATACCAAGGCAGGTACTTCAACAGCAACAGCGCCTTATTCTCACGCAGGAACTCCAGCTTTTCCTAAAGCTCATACAGATGACGACCCTTGAGCTAAAGGAATACCTGGAGGAACAGCTCGTCGAAAATCCGGTCTTAGAGGAGAAGGTCGAAGAGGAAGAAAAAAACGCCAAGGACGAACCCCCCTCATCCGATGGGGAGTTTGATTTTAGCGCCGATGAAAAGAGCTTCCTCGGGAGTGGTGATGATAATCTGCCCTACTTTAAAGAGGTCTATGAAGACTATGAAGAGGAAAGCCCTTGGGAAA
The DNA here is from genome assembly GCA_964636885.1 of uncultured Spirochaetia bacterium. Taxonomy (GTDB): domain Bacteria; phylum Desulfobacterota_D; class UBA1144; order Nemesobacterales; family CSP1-2; genus CAZWVA01. The sequence continues at coordinate 16,877 of CAZWVA010000053.1, read as the reverse complement.
ACCGTGTAAGCTCACCCGAATCCCTCTTGGACTATTTAAGATGGCAACTCAGCCTCTCGGATTTTTCAGACGAGGAAAAGGAAATCGCCTCCCTTATTATAGGGAACATAAACGAAGATGGCTACCTTGAAACCGATGTGGAAGAGATCGCTCTTATGTTCATCAAGTGGAAATTCGAGTCGGCCCCGGATGTCAAGGAACTATCGGAGGAAGAGAAAACGGGGTTTTATGAAAACCTGGTAAGATCGGATAAGGGCTATACCGAGAAGGTTAAAAGCGTTTTGAGAAAGATCCAATCCTCCTTCGACCCGACTGGGGTTTGTGCAAGGAACCTAAAGGAGTGCCTCAGGATCCAAGCAGAGGCAATAGGGTATAAGGACGACAGCACCGTAATAAGGATAATTGAAAATCATCTGGAGGATATTAGCAAGAAGGACTACAAGGGGGTTTCGGAGGCCCTTGGGTGTTCGGTAGAAAAGGTAGAGGAAGCAGCTTCGGTTATCTCTTCACTTGAGCCCAAGCCCGGAAGGCCCTTTTATTTAAAGGATGCCGAAAGGTATATAGTACCCGATTTTTATGTCTATAAACTGGGAAACGAACTACAGATACAACTAAACCGCGATTTTCCAAAGGTGAGGATAAGCCAGTACTATAGGAACCTTATCAATATGGGGAGCAACCTCCCCACAGACGTTAAGAAATACATAAAGGAAAAGATGGAGGCCGCACAGAGAATCATAAAGTGCCTCGAAGAACGAGACCAAGCGATAAAAAGGATCATAACGAAGATAATCGAGTTCCAGAAAGACTTCTTCGAACACGGGAAGGATTACATAAAACCACTTAGGCTCAAAGACATAGCACAAGCCGCCGGAGTACACGAATCCACCGTGAGTCGGATAACCAGTAGAAGGTACATCTATACACCGAGCGGGGTCATAGAACTCAAATCCCTTTTCTCGAGGAAGATAGAGACCTCCCACGGCGCGGATGTCTCCTTCGAAAAGGTAAAATCACTCATAAAGGAAATAGTCTCAAACGAGCTTCCAGAAAGCCCCTATTCGGATGAAGACATATCAAAGATACTGGAGAGACGAAACATAAAAGTCGCACGCAGGACTGTTGCAAAATACAGAAAAATCCTTAAAATACCCTCATCCTCAAACAGGGCGAAAAAAAAGGGGTAAAGAAGAGATGCAAGTCACTGTAACTATAAGACATATAGATAGCAATGATAGAGCCGAGAACCTGAGAAACTACGTCCTAAAGAGGGTTAAAAGGGCAGAGAGGTACATACAACCAAAAAAGAACCCATCTGAGATAAGGGTGGTTCTTTCGGCGGAAAAATTCAGGAACACGTGTGAGATACTCGTAAACAGCGGGACGCTTAAGATCGCCTCATCGGTGGAAGGGGAAGATATGTATACCGCGATTGACAGGGCAGTCGACAGCACCATAAAACAGCTAAAGAAACAGGCCGATAAGAAGATAAAGGTGAAAAGAAGGGGTACAGGGAAATCCAAGGAAGAGACGACTGCCATAATGCCCACCTCCCCTAATCCAGTGCAAAGAGAGGGGATCGAGGATATAGATTTTGAAAAGGTCCCATCAAAACCCATGTCGGTCGAGGAGGCACTGCTGCAATTAAACGTATCGGGGGATGATCTTTTAACGTTTCGTAACAGTGAAACGGGTGAGATAAACGCTCTCTACAGAAGGAAAGGAGGTAGGATAGTACTAATAGCCCCCTAGTAATCACAAATAACAGTATGAAAATAGTAGACGTTCTAAAAAAAGAATCCGTAATTCCAGAGCTACACTCCAAGAATAAACCCGAGGTCGTGAAGGAGCTTTCTCAACTGGTGTCTTCCCTCTATCCGAATATCAATACGGATAGGCTGTTTCAGATCCTTATGGAAAGGGAGAAGCTCTGTAGCACCGCGGTCGATTCGGGAGTCGCGATTCCACACGGCAAACTCGGAGGCATTTCAAACATAATAGCCGCGTTCGGAAGAAGCGTGCAGGGAATAGATTTTGAATCCTTAGACGGTAACCCCTCCCACCTTTTTATCCTGATCCTTGCCCCGGAAAACTCCTCTGGAGCACACCTCAAACTCCTTGCAAGGATCTCCAAGATATTCAGAATCCCGGAATTCCGAGCTAGGCTTATGGAAGCAAAAACCCAGGATGAAATCTACGAGATAATAGCCGAGGAAGATGCAAAGCACTAAGGCGAATGCTCCTCTTGACGTTGAGGAAATCCAAATGGTCTGGGGTGGAGAACTCCAGATCGAGATAATCGCCGGTAGAGGTGGACTAAAGCGCAAGATAAGGCTAGACAGGGTCCAAAAGCCGGGGCTCAGAATGATAGAGCCCGACATCCAACTCGAGGAGGGAAAGATACAGGTTCTCGGCATGACCGAGATTTCTTACTTTAACAGACTCTCCTTGAGAGAAAGACAGAAGATCGCAGATGCCCTCTCCTCTCAGGATGTACCCTGTTTCATAGTATCGAAAGGGCTTCCCCCGCCCGAACTACTAAGGGAGTACTGTGAGAGGAAGGATATGCCCCTTTTTATAACCAACCTGAGTACGGGGAGGCTGATAGCGACTCTAAACAGGATACTGGAAGAGAGGCTAGCCCCCTTTGTAAGCGTCCACGGGGTGCTTATGGACATACACCGGCTTGGCGTCCTCATACTAGGAAAAAGCGGTATAGGCAAGAGCGAATGCGCACTTGACTTAATATTTAGAGGTTCTAAACTCATTGCAGACGACGTTGTCGAGATAAGGAAAGTGGGGAAGTCAAGGCTTATAGGAACCGGCCCCGAAAACATAAGACACCTGATGGAGATAAGGGGAGTCGGAATAGTAAATATAAAGGACCTATTTGGAATGGCATCCGTTATGGATAAGAGAGAGATAGACATGGTGATAGAACTGGCCCAGTGGGATCCAAATATGGAGTACGACAGGCTTGGGCTTCAGCAGAAGAGCTATTCCATTATGGAGGTCGATCTCCCCTACCTCGTTATCCCAGTAAGCCCAGGAAGGAATACAGCTACCATAGTCGAGGTCGCCGTGAGGAACCAGCTCCTCCGACTAAGCGGCGTATGCACCGCGGAGGAATTTCAACTCCAAACCGAAAGGCGCTTGACAACCAGGGAGAGGCAATGATAAGCATCGTGATTTTAAGCGGCGTCTCAGGCTCCGGTAAAAGCACAGCGGTAAAAGCGCTTGAAGACATCGGGTACTTTTGTGTAGATAACCTTCCTCCGACCTTAATCCCCACATTCATAGAACTTGCCCAGAACTCCGCAGAACACATCACCAAGGTAGGAATAGTGATAGACATTAGGGAGGGGGTCTTTTTCGAAGGGATCCCGGATGTGATAAAAGAGGTGAGGAGAAAAGGGCATTCGGTTGAGCTCCTCTTTCTCGAGTCATCCGACGAAGTCCTTATAAAACGCTATAAGGAGACACGAAGAAAACACCCTCTCTCTCAAGATGGAAATATACTCGAAGGAATCTCACAGGAGAGAAAGAGATTATCCGTAATCAAGAACCTCGCCGACTACGTGATAGACACCTCGTCCTTTAACGTCCATCAGCTAAGAGAGATAATCCAGGACACGTTTGGGAAAACGGCCTCCCGCAAGATCTCTCTAAACTTCCTTTCATTCGGATATAAGTACGGATTTCCCTACGATGCCGATCTAGTGCTCGATGTCAGATTCCTGCCAAGCCCGCACTTCATCGAAGGCCTAAAGGACCTAACGGGACTCGACAAAAGGGTAAGGGAGTTCGTTCTAGAAAACGATGATACGAGGGAGTTTATCGAAAAGCTCGTGGATCTCTTGGAGTTTCTAATACCTAGATACGAGAAGGAAGGAAAGTCTTATCTCACCATTGCCATAGGATGCACAGGCGGGAAGCATAGATCCGTGGTAATATCGAATGAGATTGCGGAAAGATTCAAAGACCTTTCCCCCAACATATGGCATAGAGACGTCTCGAAGAGTTGAGGTGAAAAAAACAATGATAGGAGTCGTTGTGGTGACCCATGGAAGACTAGCGGAAGAGCTGATTTCGGCTGTGCAGTTTGTGCTCTCGGTAAAGCCCCTCGTTAAAATGGAAGCGGTGTGTCTTGATCCGAGCAGGGAATTTGAAACATTCAAGCAGGAGATAAAAAACTCTATAAAGAAGGTGGATGAGGGGGACGGTGTTCTTCTCGTAACGGATATGTTTGGTGGCACTCCCTCTAACGTGAGTCTTACCTTTTTAGAGGCGAAAAACGTGGAGGTTATATCGGGGGTGAATCTCCCGATGCTCCTCAAGCTGGCAACCCTCCCGCCTAATGTAACCCTGGAGGAGGCGGTGAAGATAGCCGAATCCGCGGGAAGGGATAATATAATAGTAGCCAGCAAGCTCCTCCAGAAAAGAAGCCAATAGCCTTCTCGGATAAACAGAGGCCGTGGATTTTAAAATCCAAGCCCATACGTTATAATATCTAAAACCATTTAAAAAGCCTTAAAGAAATCCAATCAAGGGGAAAGCACAATGAGAGTGGAAGAGTTCGAAAAGATAGTAGAGATGTGGAGCAATCACATACTGGTAGACGCCCTCCACGGTTACAGATTAGAGATCGATGAAGATGTTCCGAGAGAATTCGCTGCAATAGCCCTTTATCTCGATTCCGCAACTGTTAGAGCCGCAGGCGAGGTTCTAGAGTACTACAACGGCTACAGGCAGGCCGCATCGGATATTTTAAACCTGATAGGGGTCGAGATGGTACAAGACGATGAAATGAGGATGATCCAGATAAAACGGAAGGCAATCCAGGAAGACAAACAGGAAACCCTAAAGAAGTACATCTGGGGATAGCCCTCCGAAAACCGGGACCACGTGTATACACGCACCTGTACGAATCCACCGATAGGCAAGTACCCAGTAATAGATGGAGCCCAGAATAGAATCCCCAAAAAGGCTTGTCGATCTCTTCGACCATTTCCTCATAGATCTGGATGGTGTGGTCTATGTCGGGGATAAGGCCGTAAAAGGCGCCAAGGAGGCGATAGAAGCCATAAGAAGGCTTGGGAAAGGCGTTATCTTCCTCACCAATGACCCCAGAGGGTCTTCCCGTGAATACTCCAAGAGGCTAAAGGGCATGGGTATTCCGGCAAGTCCCAAAGAGGTAATCACATCATCGATGGCCGTAGCCGAGTACATTAAGGAACACTACAAACTGGATGGAAAGAGGGCATATGTCGTGGGAAGCAAGACCCTTAAAGAAGAGATCAAGGCAACGGGCCTTAGGCTTTCCCAGGGGGAGGAGGCAAAGGGGGCCGACTTTGTCATAGTCGGCGGACACCAGGGTTTTAACTACGAAGAAATGAAAACCGCCGCTTTCGCTATTAGAAAGGGTGCCCTTTTCTTTGCGACCAATCGAGACCCCGTTTTTCCTACACAAGAAGGTCTCGTTCCCGCAACCGGTGCGATACTCGCATCGATCGAGGTTGCCTCGGGCAAGAAGGCGACTGTAGTTGGAAAACCGGAGCCCATAATGTTCGAAGTGGCAAAGAAACTCCTCCCCTCAAGCAAGAGGATAGCAATCATAGGAGACAGGCTGGACACGGACATTCTTGGGGGTAAACGCGCCGGGATCTCCACGGTTCTTGTCCTCTCCGGGTCGACGAACCGGGATGACCTTTCCAAATCCGATATAAAACCCGATTATGTCATTAATGACCTTAGGGACCTATTAAAGGATAGACCCTTATAGATAAGGAGACGATAATGCCGAGGATAAATATAGGAGACATAAGCCTCAACTACGAGGTAGACGGCAAAGGCCCTGCCGTTATATTCATAAACGGGCTTACAATGGATGTAAACGGATGGCTCCTTCAGGTTCCGGATTTTTCGGTGAGGTACAGGGTAATAAGGTATGACTGCCGGGGACAGGGGCAGTCGGATAAACCCGATATGGAATACTCTCAGGAGATGCACGCAGATGATCTAAAGGGGCTAATGGAGAGGATCGAGGTTCGTAGGGCCCACATAATAGGGCTTTCAAATGGAGGGATGATAGCCCAGCACTTCGCTGTGAAGTATCCTGAAAAGGTAGGAGCCCTTGTTTTAGTCGATACCTGTAGCTATATAGACACCCTGCTTGAGCTGACACTAAGATCCTGGATAAAGGCAGCAGAGGTTGGAGGAAGCGAACTCAGGTATGACGTGGCGCTACCTGCCCTTTTTTCCGAGGGCTTCATAAAGAGGAACCTAGAGAACATAATGGCCCTAAGGGAGATAAGCATAAGGAACAATCCACCAAAACCGGTTATAAACCTCGCAAAGGCATGCCTGAGACACGATATAAGCAACCGCCTCTCAGGGATTAAAGCCCCTACCCTTATCATAGTCGGAGAAGAGGATATACTCATACCTCAAAGGTATTCGAGGATCCTACACGAGGGGATCAAGGAATCCAAGCTGGTTATTATGAAAGAATGCGGACACGTCCCGCCGATCGAGAAGCCGGAGGAGTTTAACAGGATAGTGATCGGGTTTTTAGAAGAACACGATGGGTTATTGGAAAACTGAGGGATACATAGACCACTAGAAATAGACTCCATAATCTGTTATAAACTAAAGAAAACGTAAAGGAGGTTCCTCCAAATGAAGGCGGCGACTTACCACGGCGTAAGGGATATAAGGGTTGAAACGGTTCCAGACCCGAAGATTCAGGACCCAAATGACGTAATAATCAGAGTCACAAAAAGCGCTATATGCGGATCCGATCTACACTTCTACCGCGGTCGCGTCCCAATGGACGAGGGGTTTATAGTGGGACACGAGTTTATGGGTGTGATAGAGGAGGTTGGAAAAGGGGTTAAGCACTTTAAGAAAGGAGACAAGGTGGTAGCTCCATTCTGGGTAAGCTGTGGAACCTGTGTAAATTGCCGAAACAACGTTCCAACATCGTGCACTGGAGGTGGGGGATGCTTCGGTTTCGGTAAGGCATTTGGAGACTTTCCGGGTGGCCAGGCCGAATACGTGAGGGTCCCTCTTGCCGATGGCACGCTTGAGAAGGTCCCGGATAGCATTCCAGATGATAAGATCCTCTTCCTTGGAGACGTATTCTCGACCGGTTACTTTTCTGCCGAATGGGCGAACATAAGGCCCGGATACACGGTTGCAGTATTTGGTGACGGCCCGATTGGGCTCTTTGCCACGGCTTCAGCTAGGCTCTTTGGTCCCTCACTCATAATAACCGTAGGACGCCACGATTTCAGGCTGGAAGTGGCAAAGAGGATGGGCTCCGATATAGGAATCAACTCGCGTAAAGAAAACCCAATCGAGAAAATAATGGAGATAACACAGGGAAGGGGAGTAGATGCGGTTTTAGAGTGTATAGGCTCAAACGAGGCCCTTCTTGATGCATTTAGGATAGTAAGGCCGGGTGGGACTATATCCTTTGCGGGGCTCTTTATCGAGCCGGTTCCAATCCCTATGCTCGACTTTTATCTAAAGGACCTGACGCTTAGAGGGGGAGTCTGCCCTGCAAAGAACTATATTTTAAGGCTCCTTCCACTTGTGGAACATGGAAAGATTGACCCAACAGCTGTAATCACACACGACCTTCCCCTTTCCGACACCCCAAAGGGATACCACCTTATGGACAGTAAGGAGGGAAACGCGATAAAGGTCGTCCTCACACCTTAGTTAAACCCGATGAAACGTAGGGGTGAACCTCGCGTTCGCCCAAATAATCACACCTTGCTCAACATCCTTTTTTAACCGATTTCCGTCCTAAGGCACATTGGTTACCGTCTCACATGCCATGGCGGTATCACCGTTAATATGAGGCCCACCGTTACGGTAGGATCTTTGCAAGAACGGAAACCACGTCTCCTCCACGCAGGTGGATGGTTAATTCCCCCGCCGTCACAGGGATACCGTTATGGGTCTGCTGGAGGCGAACATGATCCATGCCCACCTCATCGTTAACCTGAACCCGTGTTATTTGAACCTGAGAGGTATCGACAATACCAAACGCCCTTCCATACCTGCCCAAGAAGGCCAAAGCCCTCTCCTCCGGGCTCGAAGAGGCCGGAAGACTGGTTGGAATTGGATGGGCCCCGCATGGATCTCTACACAAAGCCGATAGGAAAGAACGAGGTCAGGGATGAGGTAAAAGGCGGAATGAGAAGTGGCTAAAGGACAGGCTCCAGAACTTAAAATGAGCGCAAAACTATTCCATTTAATAATAAATAGCAAAAGAGAAAAAATCCCCTTGACTATGGGTCATGCTTCGTGAGATAATCCAGATAAGGAAGGAGGAATATGGAAAAGGGCTTATAAATAAAACGAGATGAATTTTATTCTAAGAAAAAAAAGAGGTGACCGGGAATGAATCAACAAAGAGAGCTTCTAGAGAAATATATACAGCAATTTAAAGAACAGCCTGAAACAGCTAAAGTCACATCTATAGTTAAAGCAACTACAAAAGATAATTTTGCTATTCTCGAATCTGGAAAGTTTGCGTTTTTAGTAGATGAGCCTGAACCCCTAGGAGGAGGGAATAAAGCCGTAAATCCAACCCAATTATTTCTTGGAGCTCTTGCGGGTTGTGCAGCAGCATTCATAAAAGATACTTTGGCCCCTCTAGGCGGAGTCTCCATTGATGATGTAGAGGTTGAGGTTGGGTGTCAAGCCGACTTGCGAGGCCTCTTAGGCATAGGAGATGTTCAACCAGATTATCAGAACATATCATTGTCTATAACCATACATTCTAAGGATAGTGAAGATAAGATCAAGCAACTATTTGAACTCTATCAGAAGCGGTGCCCTATTTATCTAGGCATTATAAAATCTATGTCTATAGTTACGAACTTCCAGATCAAAAGTTGATAAAAAAAGAAGGCAAGATGTAAACAAATCTATTAATAGCAAGGAGGTGAAATACCATGGAAAGGAGAAGAATCATAGATTGCAGGAAATTCCCAAGCGACATGAACTGCACGGTCGCTATCAGCGGCAAGGAAGAAGAGGTACTGCCCCTTGCCGTGCACCATGCGGTGACCGTACACGGTCATAAGGATACCCCCGAACTCAGAGAACAGATAAGAGACATGCTTGAAGACGAGTGAATCGCCTTTCTATAAGTTGGGTAGAGATTCCTTACAACAACACAGGCTGTCTTAAGCTATAAACACGGCTTTTGGTTTACTGAATAGAACGATTATATCATAAAGCGGGAGCTGCGACTCGGTAAATTCGTGGCATATCGATAAGGGTACTATAAACGGTATGGTGCCAATCTTACGGGCCGTGCTCTATCAGTTCACCCCTCTTAAGTACTACTGCCTCGATAAGTGCCGCTCTCCTTTAAGCTTCATAACCGAGCACTGGCAAGGAAGCAACGAATGTGCACAGGCCTTCAGGCTGGGGGTGCACCACGGGTATTCTGTATAGGTTGCTGCTGGTCCTTGATGGTTCTCATGTTTGTGATTGGTCCGGGGAACATAGGATGGATGTTTGCCCTTGGAACAGTTATGGCGATTGAGAAGAACATGCCCTAGGGGAGGAGGTTCAGTACTTCACTCGGGGTCATTCTGCTCTTGTGGGGTCTCGTTGTGGTGGCCCTAGCGTTACGCGGTTATCAGTCCTAATACGGGCGTAGTGGAATTCGGCATGATCTAGCGAAGAGGAGTTTTTATGAGTCTAACGTCGTCAACCCACACGGTTCCACTACCTTTAACAATCAGGTTGAGTTTTACAGCACTTATCTTCCTTCCGCTTGGCACGTGGAATGTAATCTCCTGTGTTGTCCAACCGGTCGTTCCCGTTATCCTACTCGAGCGTCCCTTCGAGAAAAGCTCCCCTTCGGGGAACCGACACCTCATCTCTAGATAGGCATCACCTGAGAGATCCTCGGTGCGAATCCTCGCCTGGTAAATAAGCCGCACCCCCTCAACACTTATACCTCCCACCTCGAATAGAGGTATGACCCTTGGCTCCGTCACGGCAATCCGCAAAGACCCATTGCCGTCGCTTGAAATCCCCCTGTCGATCTCCACACCCGATTTAGTAACTATCCCATCAAGGCTGTCAAGGGGAAACCGCTTTAATTCCTTTACTCGGTTTACCAGTTGAAGCACGCCAAATATAAGGACACCCACCACACATACCGCTATCAGTAAGTTGAGAAAACGTCTACCCATGGTATCTGAAGAAAAACGCCTCTAATTACCTCTACGGTGCCACCTAGTCTCCTCATAGTTTTCTAAGCTCCTATAAACCTTACCCAGATTATGAAGAACCCACGCTTCTCCCCTCTTATCTCCTGTAAATTGATTTATCGTTCCCTCGTATCTATGCACCTCTTCTGAGGGTAGAGTACTTACGTATCAATTCGCTCTCTTTCTCCCTAACATCATCATTAGGATCCATAACCACACCGTTTATTCCGGTGATAACCCCGCCTGCCCCTACAAAACCCATTCTATCATAAAGTCCCCTACTTCAAAACCCCTTCGTTCCTCAACCTCTTAACCGTAGACTCGAAGGCCATAACCGTCTTCTCCACATCCTCATCCGTATGGGCGGAGCTCACAAGGCCACCTAGATGGAAGAGATCGACTCCCCCAAGAAGCATGGAGATCTGAAATAGCCTGGCGAGTTCCCTCTCAGCCCCGGTTTTTAGAACCTCTGGAGGGAGTAAGGGACTCCTCACTTCCCCTCCTCTAAAATCCCCTGGTCTAGCTCCCAGGGTCACGTGAAAAACAGAGCTATCACCGTACACACAGCCTTCAACCCCGTAAGCCTTAATTACATCATTAAGTGCCTTTCTTATCTCACCCGCCCTGTTTGCGGCCTCCTTCTGGGGTTCTCCAGTTGAAACGATATTCAGACATGCTATCCCGGCGGCGGCAGAGACGGGATTCGCATTGAACGTGCCCTGATGCCTTATCTTGTTTTTTCCGGTCTTCTCCTCGTCTTCTCTAAATTCAAGCATCCCCATTACCTCTTCCTTCCCAACGACGGCCCCTCCTGGAAAACCACCTGCTAGTATCTTTGCAAGTGTCGTTAGGTCGGGGGTTATCCCATACAATCCCTGTGCCCCGCCCGGAGACCATCTAAACCCGGTTACTACCTCATCGAATATGAGAACTACACCGTGCCTCTCAGTAAGCTCTCTTAGTCCAACAAGAAAACCGTCGGGGACAGGAACCTTCCCCCATGAGCCGCCCGTAGGCTCTATTATTACCCCAGCGATGTCCCCGTCATCCGTTAAGATCCCTTCTAGGAGGGATAGATCGTAGGGTATTGCAACTACCGTTTTTAAAACACCATCTGGAACCCCAACGGGGTTTAACTCCCAAGGGGGTCTTTCGCCTCTAATCAAGTAGTCGTGCCATCCGTGAAAGTGGCCATAGAATTTGACTATCTTGCTCCTTCCCGTAAATGCCCTTGCGAGTCGTATGGCAAGAAGTGTGGCCTCCGTACCGGAGCTCACGAATTTTACCCTCTCCGCCGAGGGAACGAGCCTTTTTACAACCTCTCCCCACCTTACCTCAAGCTCGCTTGAGCCACCATAGTGCGTTCCACTGGAAAGCGCATCCCTTGCGGCACCAATCACCTCCTCTCTCCCATGTCCTAGAAGAAGGGCACCGTGCCCCATCGCAAAGTCCACATACTCGTTTCCGTCTACATCCCACTTTCTTGAGCCCTTCGCCTCTCTTATATAGGTCGGGAATGGGAGAAGATAACGGATGTCATGGGTTACCCCGCTTGGAAAAACACCCTTTGCCTTCTCATAGAGGGCCTTCGATTTTGGTCTCTGTTTTATATACTCGTCTTCTATCATCCCCGTTCCTCCTAGTCTCTAAAACGGCAAACAAAACCGAATAAATGTGTTATAGTGTAAATATTATAACCCAAGCAAGGGGATAGTGAGATGAAAAGGCTATTTTACCTAACCTCGATAGTCCTCGCTCTAGGTTGCTCCGGTGTATTTCCCTCAAGGGAAGCGGGACCCTATAGACCAGAAGAAGCACAGCCATACAAACCAAAAAGGGTAGAGCCTTTAAAACAGAACGTATTTAATGCCTCTTTTAACAGGGTCTGGTCCGCAACCCTTGAGGGACTAAAATGGATGAGATGGGTTCCCGTTTTTACAGACGAACTCGAAGGAACCATAAGGCTAAAAGAGGCGTATGTCTATAGAAGATCGGGGAAGCTTTTTAGGATATACAACTGGCCGCCCCGGCAGGAGCTCGCTCAATCCAATATAGAAGACTACCTAGAGAAGGTATCCGACTATAATCCCGGCTTCGGCATCGACCCTCCCGTCTTCTCTCAGGAAAGCATGAGAATAAGGCTCATCGGGCTTTCGGGGTCAAGGGTCAAGGTCGATATAGATTACAAAATCAGGCCTTATTTTAGTTCGGGCAGATTTACGGATAGCGTAAGATCAAGCGGCTACATCGAATCGCTTCTACTAGAGAGGATAAGGGAGAACCTGTCTGGAAGGCCTTTAGCCAGAAAATGACAGGTGTATTAATAGTCCTTGCCATTATAACAGCCGTGGCTTTACTCTTCTGGCTGGATAGGAGGGACAAAAACGAAAAGGCCGAGATAGAGAGAATCCACGATGTGATCTCTTCTTTTCTTGAAGGGATAAACTGGAATATGTCCCACCACCGTCTAAGAGAGACGTTCAAAGACAAGGAGTTTCTAGAACCCGAGGACATAGGCGACTTAATTCGGGTAGGATACAGGGATAGGATCAACGGCGAGGAGGTTCTTATAGGCTTTTACCTTCGCGATGATAAACTCGTAAAGACGGATCTCCACATAGTCCATATGTCGAGAAACAGGCTGAACCCTCTATTTCGAAGGCTCTACGAAAGGTACGGGCCCCCTTTCCCCCAGAATGAAAGCGGTAAAGAAGGGGTATTATGGGATTTAGAGAAAGGCATACTGACACTTGAGACACGAAAAGACGGGCCCCCCGTATTCTGCTTCTGGAATAGGGACTTCTATGGTACGGCCTCTCTCCCGCATGTAGGCCATTATTAAAGGCTTAGTTTATCTGGGAAAGCCCTGGAGGGAATCGTAACTGTAGGTTCCTTTAAGGACTATAATCTTAATCGATTTATGGTTTGAATAACCCCATATGGCTTAGTATCTCATCCATATTCCTGCTTGCGATCTCGTTAGCCCTTAGGGTTCCTTCCCGTAGGATGTCCCTTACCTCATCCGGCCTTTTCTCGTAGTAACCTCTCCTCTCACGAATGGGATCGAGAAGGGCGTTAATGGCACGGGCCAGTTTCTGTTTGACCTCGACATCCCCCACCCTTCCCGTACGGTAGCGAGCCTTTAGATCCTCGACCTCCTCTTTATTCGGATTAAAGGCGTCGTGATAGATAAAGACCGGGTTGCCCTCCACAGTCCCCGGAATATCCGCCCTTATCCGATTGGGGTCCGTATACATACCGTAGACGCGCCTTTCCACCGTCTTTGGATCATCGGAGAGGTAGATGCAGTTATCCAGACTCTTACTCATCTTGCGGTTTCCATCCGTTCCAACAAGCCTCGGGGTCTCACTTACGACGGCCTCCGGCTCAGGGAAAAAATCCCCATACAGATAGTTGAATCGCCTTGCGAGTTCCCTTGTAAGCTCCAGGTGGCTAAGCTGATCCTCACCGACCGGAACCTTTGTAGCCTTGAAAACGAGTATATCGGCAGCCATTAAAACCGGATACCCCAGAAGCCCCACCGAGTAGTTCTCTCCCACCCCCATATCCTGGGCCTTTTCCTTGAGTGTCGGAATCCTCTGTGCCCTTGGCACAGGGCAGAGCATGGCAAGAATGGTGTATAACTCGGTGATGGCAGGAACCCCCGATTGGATATAAAAGGTGGAACGAGTCGGGTCCATTCCCACACTCAACCAGTCGATCACCATATCTAGTACGTTCTTTTCGACCTCCTCAACCCTGTCGTAATGGGTTGTGAGCATATGGAGGTCGGCCACGAGAAAGAAGCATTCATAGTCGTTCTGGAATCTTATGCGGTTATAGAGGGAGCCAACCAGGTGGCCCAGATGAAGGCGTCCTGTGGGACGGTCCCCTGTAACGAGCACGGGTTTGCCGTTTGACATATCCTATTTTTCCTCCTTAGTTCTTACCTTAAATTCTGCACTTAGAACCGGCTGGTGGCAAATATGGATTATACTTGTCCAGATGGGGGAACGGAAGACTTCTATAGCTAACCCGATGAATTCTAGACGTGATTCAAACTAATTACCATTCAGAGATATGGGGTAGAAATACACTCCCTTTAATTCCCTCTCCCACCATTTACCCGTAGCGCGTTTCGTATCAGGATCGGTGAAACGGTACTCGTAAAGGAGCGCACGAACGTAGCGGGGCGGTCCCTTCGGGAAAGGGTTCTCTCCAAGCAGTCTCAGAACGTCTGGAGAACCCTGAAGTAGGCGCACAAGGAGATTTACAAACCAGGGATTGTTCGGATACCCTCCCAATGCGGCAAACCACATCTGCCAATCCAACCTGGGCTGATGTGGTTCCACCCAGGGTGGTGACCTCCTGGGATCCCCGGGCTTATATTTAAATCCGTATTCAAGCCATCTCCTACCGTCGTCGCTCCCCTCTATAACGATCTCAGGGCGAGAGGTGGTCATAACCCTAAAGAGACCGTAACCGTTTACGAGTCTAAAAGGAGAAACCCCTATAAACGCCATCTGTAAGACAGGGGGAAGGTTTTGGAACCCAATGGTTACACCTCCAATCTGAATACACCCCAGGGAAACGAGAATAGCGGCTAAGATGCCAATCCCAATCCGTTTATATATGCCAGCGTATCCAGCTTCATTGACAGATGGCTTCTGGCCTAGAGCATCCCTCAACCTTCTGGGGAAAAACCTTTGGAGGAAGGCATCATCAAAGAGAAGCACGCAAAGCGATATGGTAAGCAGGTTAAAGAAGGTGTAGTTTCCTGTAAGCATGATGAGTAACTGTAAGAGTACAGTCGCCCCTCCCGCTATGAATCGAATGCGCCTTGGGGCAAATATAGAAAAGGGAACCACAAGCTCAATCAAGAACATGAAACCAACCGAGAGTCTATGAAACCACTCCGGGAGCTGGTACATATACCAGGCGATTGGATTGGGAAGTGGCTGGGTGTAGTAATGAAAATCGAGGGCGGTAAAATTCCGCCATGTCGGGTCTCCGCTTGTGAGCTTACCAAACCCGGAAGAGAACATAAGCCGAAACAAAAGGAACCTGAATAGCCAAAGAAGGGTTGTAGAAGGCGGCGATTCTCTAGAGGGTTTAGGTAACACCTGTAGAGGAGAGATGAAGATGGCCAGGAACCCGGATTCTAAGAGCAGGTTATCCCACTGAAACGACATGAAGAACTGACCCACATTCACGAGGGAGAGATAAAGGCCCCATAATACCGCCAAAACGGGCATGGTCAAAACACCGAGAATCAGAAAAAAGGAGAGGATCGCACCGCCAAGGGCTAGAGATTCGAGAAAAAGATCGTGAGAGTTAAACCACGCAAGCGTGGGGACCAGCCAGTACGCCCTTTTTCCCAGATCGACTTTTACTGCTTCAAGAAACCCCTCGGCTGGTAGAATCCCATCACTCCCTATAAGACCTGGGAGCTGTACCCAAAAGGAGAAGAACGCTATGAAATATACGATCCCTAAAAGCCTCAAGAAAAGCCAACGGGAGAGGATATAAGAATGGGGTTCAGAGACGCTACGAGGAAAGAGCCGAGAAACCTTAGATACTAGGGTTGAGGGTAAGGACAGACACCTATTTCCGTTCTCATATAGGAAATTAACGAAAGAACCGCTAAGGTCTATTCCCAATTAAGAAGAAACCCCGCCGTATAGCGCTAATATTAGCGCTATACGGCGAGTATCACGTTATTTTTGTCTTTTCGATTTCGAGCCCTTATAGATGAGCTTCTTTAACTCTGCCTGGTCGGGGTTAAGTAGTTCCTTAACCTTTTCAGTATTGACTCCTGCCACGATTATATGACCGACCTCGGTGTTTACCTCGTCATAGATACCCAATTTCTTCATTCCCCTGGTCTGCTTCTGGTTATCCTCGGTTGGGCTCACGTAATGAACGGAGACGGTCTTATACCTGTGAATCAGAAATAGGTGCATTAGGGTCATCAACCTCTTCTGACGGTACTCCTCTTTAAACGTATTCTGATCCCTGATAGACAGTATGTTTCTTCCTCTACGATCACGAATCGTCGCAAAGATAATATCGGCGATCTTGGTATTGAATCCATCCAAGACACTCAACTCCAACAGCTCTGAACCCGGCGTGTGTGGCTTCAATTGGACACGCAGGGTTCCCGGAATCTTGTAATACTCCGTCCACAACTCAAGCCATTTTTCTAGGAGTTTAGGTGGAACCTCGGTTTCAACCAGATGCTGAACCTGTGTGGATCCCTTCCCCATAGCCTTTGTCGTCGCCGTACGCCCGGAACTAGCGGCCAGGGCGGCGTCCAAGCGCGGGCCTCCAACCAGTGTTTGCGGCGTTCTATAGGGAGAGTTGAGCAATCTAAACTTACGCTGCACGCGCGCCAGCGCAAGCATCCCATCCTGTTTGAGGGCCATGGCGAATTCTTCGGCCACGAGTCCGTCGATCTGATGACCTCCGTATGTGATGAAGTTAAAAACGAAACCGAGTTTCCCGAGTTCCTTGGGGAAATTCCTCATTTCTTCCTCGCTCATTCCGGTCGTGTCCCAGTTGAATGAAGGAGAGAGGTTGTATGCAAGCATCTTATCCGGGTATACGGCGTGGATGGCATGGGCGAAGTGCCTT
>CAZWVA010000052.1:0-19411 GCA_964636885.1 uncultured Spirochaetia bacterium | reverse complement strand
GTATTTCCCCCTCACACCCACAAAACCGATATCGTTCAGTTTGGCATGGGCACGGCACCCCCCGCATCCGTCAAAAAACACGTTGAGCCGACGGGGGAGTATCCGGTTAAGGATCGCCGAATTTGCTATGACGTAGTCGTGTACGATTTTGACCCAGGGCCTTACGTCTAGGATCTCGTTCTCTGCGATCCCTGAGAGTTCGCATGCGGTGATATTTCTAAACGTATGACCACAGGCGGAGCGAGTGGTAAGCCCAACCTCTTTAAGGGCGTTGTCAATCCTCTCTGAGTCTTCTATTCTAGTCCAGTGGAGTTCGATACTGTGACGTGTTGTTAAGTGCATCCAGCCGCCAAGCTCCTCTGCGAGGCGGGCGACCCTTTCTAACTGCCATGCTGTGATCTCCCCACCGGGAACCCTTATCCGCCTCATGAAATACCCATCCTGTTTCTGACTACAGTAGCCGTATGTCTTAAGCCGAAGTAAGTCATCGGGGACGATGGCGGAGAACCCCTCCCTTCTGTAACGCTCAAAATCGACCTCCATCCCCTCCGACTTGATCTTTGAGGCGTTCATCTTGGTAAGCCACTTGGTCTTGGGATTGCGCTTGTGAATCTCCGTATTCTTGTAGTCGGGCTTCGGATCCTCTGGGACAAGGGGAACGCCGTCGTTTAAATCCTCGGTCGCGGTTTCCTCCTCGGTTTCTACGGTAGAGACGGTTCGCCGGGCTGTTTCTGCTTTAACATCCTCCCATAGTAGAGTCCGTCTTATACGAGAAACGTCTGTACCTTCCCTAATGAGTTTAAGGAGGCGTCTGTAGTCCGTTACGTCCCCCATGAGGATGGCCCCTACAACCCGGTTATCCTGTAGGACCGCCTTCTTGTAGAGTCCGACCTCCGGGTCCATATATGTCAGCTCTTCAAAGCCTTCGCCACCAAGGAAGTTCCCGATAGAGACCAGATTGATTCCTGCAACCTTAAGCACAGCGGAGACTATAGATCCTTCGTATGTGAGCTCCCCCTCTCCCGTAATGGAGTCAGCAACAACACGAGCCTGCTCTATCAAGGGATCGAAGAGCCCGTAGGTTCTTCCCCTATGCTCGACGCATTCCCCGACTCCGTATACATTAGGTGTATTTGTCTCAAGGAAATCGTTTACCACGACCCCGCGGTTCACCATAAGGCCTGCACCCTTGCCGAGTTCTGTATTTGGTCGTATGCCAGTGCATATAAGAACGAGGTCTGCATCCAAGGTCTCCCCATCCTTGAATCGGATCCCAGTTACATGACCGTTTCCTATGATCTCTTCGGTCACGCGTTCCATGAGAACCCCGATACCCATCTTCTCTATCTGTGTCCTAAGAAGGGAGGCCGCGGTAGGGTCGAGCTGTTGTTCCATAAGCCTGTCTAAAAGGTGAACCACTGTGACTTTCATTCCATCGTCCTTTAGGGCCTTGGCGGCCTCAAGTCCTAAAAGCCCTCCCCCTATAACAACGGCGCGTCTTTTGTACCGTGCCGTCTCCATCATTCCCCAGACGTCTTCTATGGTTCTGTAGAAGAAGACCCCCTTTTTCTCTATCCCCTGGATGGGAGGTATAAACGGTAGGCTCCCCGTTGCCAAAAGGAGTTTGTCGTAAGGGGAGGAAAGGCCTCTTTCCGTATAGACTCGACCCCTTTTGGTGTCTATCTCTCTAACCCGTGCCCCTGTGTAGAGACGGATTCCGTTATCCTCATACCATCTCCGGGGTTTCAGAGTAAGCTGTGTAAAAGCACGCTTGCCCGAGAGGACATCCGAAAGGAGTATGCGGTTATAGCTTGGGTGAGGTTCGTCCCCAAATACGACGATGTCCGTATTTTTCTTCCTCTTCCTGGTGATCTCCTGAAGAGCGGCTAAACCGGCCATTCCGTTTCCCACTACGACGATCCTCTCTGTGTTTAAGCCCATCTCTCTCCTCCTTTCGTGTTTTCGTAACTCGATAAAAGAACCGCTCACTTCTAAACTGGGCAACTCTTATGCCAGAGAGGGGGATTAAATGCGAAAGGTGGCTAATGGCCTTTTATTTAAAGGGGAAGTTCATGATGATTGGACTCATTAAACGGTGGAGAGAATGGGTAAGGATTACATTTTTGTAATAGAACCTACAAAAGTGTTTCCAAACCTACACTATAAAGGGTCGGCATATATCGGTTGGCCTCTTAAGTCTGTCGTTGAACCAGAGCCATGAAAGATAATTGTGAAAGCGCTAATCGGCTGGCTCTGGATAACCTTCGGGTTTTCCGATTCTGCCACCTTCTTTCCAGTCTTCCTTTTCCCAGAGCATGGTATTTGCCATGAGGAGGATGAGATTCGCACCGAGTGCGGCTAGTGAGAAGACCAAAAAGCCCGCCGAATAGGCACCCGTTGTATCCCTGAGTATACCGAGTATGTTTGGAAGGAAGAAACCACCGAGTCCACCAAATGCCCCAACGAGTCCTGTTATAACACCGACTTCATTTGGAAAGCGAAGCGGCACAAGCTGAAACAGGGAACCGTTTCCGCATCCTAGAGAGAGCATTGTAAGAAAGAGGCTTATAACTACCGTGTGAAGGGTGGGAAGGGTGGATATTGAGAATGCAAGGATGCCAACAAGGGTATAGACACCTGAGAGTACCTTTACCCCTCCAAGTCGGTCGGCAAGATACCCACCTATCGGGCGAACGAAACTCCCCGCGATGACACAAAGGGCGGTTAGGTTTCCAGCCATAACCTTATCCTCCCCGTACTGGTCATGGAAGAATATTGGAAGAAAACTCGCAAGCCCTACAAAACCGCCAAAGGTTATGCCGTAAAAGAAACTGAATAACCATGCGTCCCTGGTTCTCATGGTATTAAGGTATTGGCTGAGCTTTTTGGGCTCCGCTTGCAATGGGCTATCCTTTGCAAGGATGAGAAATATGATGAACATTAAAACCATTGGGATAAGCGCGAGTCCAAACACCCCGTGCCATCCGAATGCTTTAGCTAGACGAGGCGCAAAAAGGGCGGCAAGAACGGTACCGCTATTTCCCGCTCCCGCTATACCCATGGCGAGTCCCTGATGCTGGGGTGGGTACCACCTGCTTGCGAGGGGAAGGGCAACCGCGAAGCTTGCCCCTGCGACCCCAAGAAGGAGCCCTACTATATAGATCTCGGACATTGAATTTGCGACCCTCCACCCAAGGATTAAGGGAATCATCGTAGCGATCTGTCCGGCAAGCGCGGTTTTTTTCCCTCCATACCTGTCTGTGAGGATGCCAAGTGGTATCCTGAGAAGGGAGCCTCCAAGGAGGGGAAGGGCTACCATCATACCCTTTTCCGCAGCGCTCAGTCTGAATTCCTCGGATATAGAGACGCCAAGGGCTCCAAGCATGACCCAGACCATAAAGCTTATGTCAAAATAAAGGAATGCGCTAAATAGAGTTGGAATGTGCCCGCTTCTTAGAAAGTCCTTCGTTCTCATCTCGTTTTCTCCTTCCCCTCCTATTTTGGCAAGTTCTATGCCAGTGGGTGTTAAACAATGAAAGATACCTAAGGCCCCTATTTAGGGGATAAATCCTTGGGTGTTGGATCTATTGGATATAAAGGAAATCACATTTTTGTTGAGGACCCTACAAAAATGTTTTCAAGCCTACATGGGTATCTTCCCCTAGAAGAAGCCCCACTTCTCGGTTCCGACCGCTGGCTTTATAGGATAAGCCAGGTGGAATCCAACCCGCGACATAGGGATTCGAGTTGTCCTCTGTACTCTCTTAAATCCCTCGTATAGTCTTCGCTCCCGTTTTGCCATTCGACGAACTTGGAGAATATGAGTTTTAGTTTCGCCTTTACCATGGGTGAATTAAAATCCCAGTCGAAATACCCTCCTACTGGGAAGAAGATCCGGAAGAAGAAGAGCTGTCTTATTATGCTCTGCTTTTCCTCCATACTGCCCGTATCAAACCAACCCGTTCTAACCCAGCTATAGCCGCTACCGAAGTCCTGGGCCAGCTTGCATGGAAGCCCCAGTCTCTTTCCAGCCCTTGATGCAAGGGTTTTGAAAACAAAGGCGGCCTCTTGAGTAAAGTACCCATGGGTTGAAAACCTCTCGTCCATCCCTATTATGCTTCTAGTGAGAAGGGAGCCCTCGGATGTGCCAGTAATCTCATCCGTTATTCGGAATTCCCCTATATCGCCACAGGCTTCGAGTGAGGTCCTTATGTTTTCCCACTCCCTTTCTCCTATCTGGATCGCCTTTTCTATGTTCAGGGTATTTCCCCCCTCCAATCCCTTCACGGAATAAAACGTATCTATCCTCATAATGGTTACCTCCACGTTATGGGTTTATTGGATTGCTTTCCTTTAGTGTTTCTCTCATTGGGTCTAAACCTCAGGCGGACCACACAATGTGTTCAAGCACCTCGTTCTCCTTTTCCTCTAGTGCCTCTATTATCCTCCTCGTTAGCTCCTCGCCTAATAGCCAGGAGGATCTTTCCGCCTCTTCCTTTAGTCGCTGGATCTCTTTTAAAACCTCTTTTGTGCTCATCTCTATCCCCTTTCTCTTATTCTCGTATGTTGTTCTATTCTGTTTCTATCCCTATATTAGATCTAGAGTACTGCCATTCGAGGAATCTGTTAAATACGGTCTTTAGCCTTATCTTTACCGCTGGTGAATCGAAATCCCATGCCAGGTTCAGTATGAACGGAAAGAAGAGATCAAAGATGTCCATACGGTTTAGGATCCGTCTTTCGGTTCCATCTGATAAGAGATAGCCAGTCCGAAACCAACTATATGTTCTACCAAAGGTCTGAGCCATACTGCCTATGAGTCTAAGCCTTTCCCCCGATCTCGACGCGAGGGCGGCAAACACATAGGTGGCTTCTGGGGTGGTGTAGCCATAGGTCGAGAGCTTTTTATCCATCTCCATGAGATTCCTGATGAGGAGTGAATCCTCGGATGAGAGGAAAAAACCGGCGCTTGGATAGTCTCTGGTATCGAACTCGCCTATATCGCCACACCTTTCAAGCGAGACCCTTATGTTTTCCCATTCCCTTCTTGCTATTTGAAGCGCTTTTGGTTTTTCCATAATTCCCTCTCCATCTGGATCTATCTCGCATTGTTACTAGAAGAAATAAACCGGAAGAGGATTAATCCTGTATTCAAAAACCGTTAAGGCACGGTTAACTAAACCCTAATCACCTGCATCGTTATTTAGCAATTTGTATGCCATAAAGTAGGCGTGGATTCGACTAGGCTATAATTAAGCGCACGAGTGTAAAGCCGCTGTAGACGGCGATAAGTCCTATAACCGTCTGACCGACTGTGTTCAGTATGGCTATGCCATTATCACCCGATATAAGGAGAGACATGGTCTCAAAGCTAAAGGTCGAAAAGGTTGTATAACCGCCGAGGATGCCGGTTGCAAGTAGCAAACGTGCATTGGTTGAAAGAACCCCTTTATCCGCAAAACCGAGTACGACCCCGATAAGAAATGAACCAGAGATGTTGATTATAAACGTACCCAATGGAAATTGGGAACCGAATTGACTCTGGATCCATCCTCCAAGCAAGAATCGGCCGCCGGCTCCAAGAGCGCCACCTATTGCGACGAGTAAAGCACCCGCCAGAATATCAGATCCAACTCTCACCACACGCCCTCCTGCTTTAGTGGTCTATCATCCAAGGACGCCCTGTGTTTCGGTATAAGGATGCCTTCTTAGGGTTAGGCTCCCCGTTTCTCGAACGTCTAACCACATGCGGTTCTACACCTCGCTCTATCCTTCGCCGCAAGGCATAGGGGGTCATAATTAATCCCGGCGCTGAGAAGACACGTTCAGCCACAGCCTTGCAGGTTGGACAGACCATCGGTTTGCTCGCGTCTTTAATCTCACGCCGTACCTCAAAGGGTCCACAGTTTTCACATAGGAATTCATAGACTGGCATGAAGTCTTCCTCCTTTTAAGTTGAAGGGTTTTTTCCTTGCCGATCTACCATTTATTTATCAGTATGAGATAACCTGGTATCACACACGTCAGTACTGCCTCTATCATAGTCACGTATCCAACGATCTTACCTATATTACGTTTAAGAGAAAGCCACACCCAAAACAGGAACCAGAGAAATGCCCAGGCTAACCAGATAAAACCAAAGCGAAAATCGTCATGGAAGGTTAATAGGGCAGTTGGTACTGCTATAATCGCTACAAAGAGGCTATACCAACCCAAACCAGAGCCGTCTTCTACCTGAAAGAAATTGTTAATAGCTACCCATAAATAGGTAAAAGAGAAAAGCAGAACCTGGGCGGCAGCAAAATAAGACGCGTTACCCAATGGACTTGTAAAGGCAGTGTATAAGGCGATAAAAAGGGTTAATAAGCCTGTAAAGGTGTTCATTATGGCGGCTGCTCGACCACTGACCTTACCGAGAAAGACAAGCGCATTAATGTATAGCACGGCTCCGACATAGAGTAATCCTATACCAAGCATGTCTCTAACCTCCTAACGCTTTGTCGTGTACGATCTGTACCGTATAGCAGTGGAAAAGCACTTAGTAACCCATGTGTCTGGGTCACTAAGTGCCATGTACCATGCCATAGCGTTACTTAGGGAGAATGTCCTTCTGGAATATCTCCGTTGGAATAGCTAGTGTGCAGCAGGCATTTGGTATATCCACTATTCCGCTAATCCGACCTTCGCATGGGGCGCAGCTAAGGAGAAGGTACGCCTGCTCGCCCGTATAGTCAAACATCTTCAGATACTCTATGGCGTTTAGACAGGCACGCCTGTAGGCGATATGGGCATCCAGGTAATGCTGCTTTCCTTCCTCGTCGACCGAGATGCCCTCAAAGACCAGGTACTCTGAATACCTGGGCTCGACTGGACCCGGCTTGAATATGGGGTTTACCATTCCGTATTTTTCCATTCCTCCTTTTATGATGTCCACGTGAAGGTCTATCCAACCGGCCATCTCGATGGCTCCACAGAAAGAGATCTCGCCGTCGCCCTGTGAGAAGTGGATATCTCCCATTGAGAGTTTTGCACCCTCTACGTATACCGGGAAATATATGCGAGAACCACGGGAGAGGTTCTTGATATCGCAGTTGCCGCCGTGCTCACGCGGTGGAACCGTTCGGGCCCCTTCTTTTGCTATCCGGTCAAACTCGGGTGTGCCCTTTTTTACCCGTCCAAGTATAGCGTTCTGTGGGTTTGGTGGGGCCGCCAGAGGTGGAACCCTGTTTGGATTTGTCGAGATGAGTTCGGCCTCTCGCTTATTCCACTTGGCAAGCAGTTCATGTGATGGAGCACAGCCTATTAGCCCCGGGTGTGTGAGTCCTGCAAACCTGACGTGTGGGATATGTCGGGATGTACAGTATACACCTTCAAAGTCCCAAATCGCCTTGGCCGCCTTGGGAAAGTGATCGGTAAGGAAACCGCCCCCGTTCTCTCTGGCAAATATCCCTGTGAAGCCCCACTCCGAGTTTGGAAGGGCTCCTATGTCCAAAAGGTCAACGACTAGTATATCTCCGGGCTTGGCACCGTTTACCCAAATAGGCCCGCTTAGAACGTGGACAACCGAAAGATCCACGTCACGAACATCGTCAGGGCTATCGTTGTTCTTGATCTGTCCATCTGTCCAGTCTTTACATTCGATGCGAAATACCTCGCCTGGATTAACGGAGACTACCGCTGGAATATCGGGATGCCAACGGTTGTGTCCGGGCACATCCTGTTCATCCATGGATTTGGTAAGATCCACACTAAAGAGAACTTTGGGCATTTTGCTTAACCTCCCTTTTTGATTCTTGAGGATTTAAAAGTACTTTTTGCAATTGCTATGCCAAATTGTGTATTTTAAGTATAGAAGATGGCTAAGAGCCATTATTTAAATGGTAAATCCGTGGAAAATGGTTTCATAAACGGATGGAATGGAGTGTATAGGAACTACGTTTTTGTTGTAAGACTTACAAATCTGTTATAAGACCTACAAAATAGATTGATTCTAGTATTCTTCCTCCTTAATCCTGAATCCCTTACTTCCCAGTCTGCGTTTAACGTCCTTTACCATTTCGGGATGACCACAGGCGTATACGATGGTATCCTTGGGAGTGAGGGAAAACCTATCGATATAGCCCTCAACTATGAGATTCACCCTTCCCCTCACCCCAAGCCAGCCCCTGTTTCTCTCCTCTTTTCTACTCACCGTGGGGACGTAGACGATATTCCCGTTATGCATTGAGAGTCCCTCGATCTCGTTCTTATAGGCCAGTTCGTCATGGTAGCTAGCTCCGTGAAAGACGAAGAACCTATGAGAGTTTCGCTTTAGGTGTATGTAGTGTCTAATCATACTGATAAGGGGTGCTATCCCTGTTACGGTTGCCACCATAAACTGATTCGGATACCCCTCTTCAAGGGTAAAGACCCCATTTGCCCTAGGGCGAATGGTAACCGTATCTCCCACGTCTACCTGCCAGGGACCCGGCACTGCCTCTTCTGGTACAATCTCGACCAATAGTTCTATTGCCTCCTCATGGGGTGAGGATGCTATAGAATAGGGCCTCTCGATTCCTTTAACTCCTATGGTGCAGTACTGGCCGGGTTTAAATGTAAATGGGATCTCAGGTTTTATCCTGATTATCATAAGCTGATCGGTTAATCTGATCCTTTCCAGTACCCTTGCCATTAGTACCCGATTCGGCATCCTTGAGTCCTCTACCGTGCGGCCTAACCCCCGATCTGTGACATGGTGCGATTTGGACGGACGAATCCAGGGCGGTTTATGAGATGCCCAGGTTCTTTATTCCATACGGCTTCGAGGATCGCTTGTTTTATCTCCCGATCCGCTGCGCCTTCGCGGAGGAGCCTCTTAAGGTCCGTTTCTTTTAAAGAGAAGAGACAGGTACGAAGCTTTCCATCCGATGTGAGTCGAACCCTATTGCAGCGGTTGCAGAAGGGTTCGCTTACGGAGCTTATAAACCCGATCTCACCCACTCCGTCGTCGAATGTGAATCTACTGGCTGGCTCACTACCCCGGTATTCGATAGGTACGAGCTTCCTTCCCGTTTTCCTCTCTATCGTCTCTATTACCTCTTGGGTTGGAACGACCCTCTCCATATTCCAGCCGTCGTCTTTACCGATCGGCATAAACTCGATAAACCGGATGACGAGGGGGCTTTTCCTTGCGAGATTGACAAAATCCATGATCTCATCGTCGTTTATTCCGCGCATGAGAACAACGTTTATTTTAATCGGGCCAATGCCAAGGGTCTCTACCGTCTTTATCCCCTCCCAGACTCTATCGTAGTAGTTACGTCTGGTTACCTCTCTAAACTTTATGGGATTAAGGGAATCCAGGCTTATGTTAATACGCTTAAGACCGGCTCTTGCCAAGGCCTCTGCCTGCTCTGAGAGAAAATAGCCGTTGGTGGTTAGGGCAAGATCCTCTATCCCGGCTGTGTTTGAGAGCATCTCCACAAGCACGTGAATGTCCCTTCTCATAAGCGGCTCCCCGCCTGTGAGGCGTATTTTTCTTACGCCAAGATCCGTGAAGACCCCTACGAGTCTAACTATCTCCTCGTGTGTGAGTAGCTCGTCCTTTTTCATCCACACCATTCCGTGTTCAGGCATGCAGTAGAGACACCTAAAGTTGCACCTATCCGTTACTGAGACCCTAAGGTTATCGATTGTGCGGCCGAAGGAATCCTTTAAGGTGAAGGCGTCGTTATGGGGCATAAGATAAATACTACCCGACTTATTAGCCCTTTACATAGTCCCCGATCCTTTATGTTAGAACTGGTCTCGTAAACAGTACCTCTAATCACCTCTAGAATACGGGTCGGAAGGTGTTTACAAATCCACCTCTGGTATAATAATTGTTACACAGGGCTTATTCATGAATCCTTCAATCGATAGGGCCGATTTCCACCTTAAGATCGTTCATGAGATAAGCGATCTTGTCAACCAATCTACGGGGCTCGGTACGATACTAAAGAAGGTGGTATATAAGATAGCCGATTCCCTTCATTTTGATGTGGTGTCGGTTTACCTGTGGGATAAGCAAAAGAACGAATTGGTTCTTAGGGCCACAAGGGGTTTACACGTTGACCCGGAACACCCTATAAGCCTTAAGCCGGAGGAGGGGCTAACGGGGCTTGTATACGAAACCAGGCGGCCCCTTATCGTAATGCCCGCATCTCATCACCCTCGTTACAGGTACTTCCCGGAGATAGGTGAAGAGGAATACGAGAGCTATATAGGTGTGCCTATCCTGCTTCAGAACGTGTGCCTCGGTGTTCTGGTTGGTCAGACAAAGGAGAAGCGACTTATAAATCCAGCGGAAGAAACGCTGTTTCAGATCATTGCCTCCCGCCTGGCTGGGCTTCTTGAGGTGGCAGACAGACTGGAGCGTCTTCAGACCCCTTCGATCGTTAAGCACGAGACGAAGACGTATCAGGGGAAAGGAGTTTCCGGTGGGTTTGCTGTAGGGACGGTCTACCTCTTCCGTGGGCTTTTCGGACAGCTCCAAGCCGACGAAATCGAGCCATCCAGCCCTGAAGAAGAAATCGAAAGGCTCTCGAATTCGCTTGTAAGCGTTGAGAAAGACCTCCAGAACCTAATCCTCTCACTTGAGAGGGAAGGGATACTGTCCGAGAGCGAGATAAATATATTTCAGGCCCACCTTTTGATCTTAAAGGATTCCACGTTCAGAAAAACGGTGGTGGAAAAGATCAGGGAAAAGAACCTGGCCGCAGAGATCGCTGTCATAGAGGGTGTGGAATCCATCGCCGTACAGTTTGAAAATCTGGGTGACAGGTATCTCAGAGAAAGGGCTCAGGATCTTCGTGACATAGGGGAGAAGATCCTTCATCACCTCCTTCAGTCGAGAGGGGAAAGGGGGTCTCCCGCTCCCAAGGAGGGTTCCATCCTGGTCGCATCCGATGTCGGACCGTCGCTTCTCTCCGTTTTCCATAAGAGCAAGGTTGCGGCGATAATAACCGAAAAGGGAGGAGAAACGTCTCACACCGTTATTCTCGCTAAATCCCTTGGGATCCCTGCCGTTGTAGGGATTGAGAACATATGTAATCTGGTAAAACCGGGGGAGAGGCTTATGGTTGATGGAAAAACCGGGTTCGTTATTTCCAATCCCGATGAGGAGCTAATCTCGGAATACGAAAGCGCCTATAGAAAACTCGCCGTACTGAGGGAGGTAATCGAGAGGGAGGCGCAGGAATCAGACGGTAACCATCTTAACCTAATACTCACGGCCAATGTTGGGTTTCCATTTGATATAGAGATGGCAAAGCGTTATAGATTAAAGGACGTTGGGTTATTCCGAACCGAACTCGCCTTCACGCGTTATGACAGATGGCCGAGGGTCGAGGAACAGGTGGAGATCTATGAGGGGGTTGCGATTAATTTTGAGGGTTACATAACGATAAGAACGCTGGATATCGGTGCTGACAAACTGCTTCCGTATTTTCCTTTTCCCAAGGAAGAGAACCCACTGCTTGGCCTTCGGGCTATCCGTTTCTCCATGGAATACCTGGATCTCTTCCGTGATCAGGTAAGGGCTATTCTCCTTGCTGTGAAAAGGGGGCACAGACTGAGGATCCTCCTTCCTATGGTATCAAACGTGTGGGAGGTAGAAACCGCCCGTGAGGTATTAGAGGAGCTGGGAAGGGAGATAGGAATACCTAACTCGGAGCTTCCGCCGCTCGGAGTCATGATGGAGGTTCCTGCCTTCATCTATCAGATTGATGACTACAAAGAGCTAATAGACTTTGTTTCCGTAGGGACAAACGATCTGATCCAGTATCTTTTAGCCGTTGACAGGAACTCCAACGTGGTTGGACATCTGTATTCGGGTTTCCATCCAGCGGTTTTACGGATACTAAACGACGCCTTTCTCAAGATGAGTTCACTCAAGAAAGAGGTGTCTGTCTGTGGTGAAATGGCTGGAACACCATCCGGCGCTTTGGCCTTGATGGCAATAGGATATAGGCAGCTCAGCGTCTCCCCTTCCCAGGCTCCCATCATCCGTTATCTGTTTAATAGGATAGATAGCGGTCTTCTCCACACGGTTCGGTGTAAGATCCTAAACGAGAGAAAGGAGACGGAGATCCGAGGATATATAATCGAGGTGTTGGAGTCCATTGATCCGGCTTTAATAAATATCGAGTGATAGTAACACGAAGGGGTTTCCTTTATTTTCTTATCCATTTGGGTATCATTTCCCAACATCTCTATGACCCTTTAAGATGTGTTTTTATGAGTCCTTTGAATGCGAGTGAGTAGGGTACACATAATACTCTTCTTGACGACCCTTGCTACCACTTTCTTGGCGGGTTTTCTTCAGGGTGGAAGTATAACCGGTGGGGTTTCTTTTTCTGCGGCGCTTTTATTCATACTAGGCGCCCATGAAATGGGACACTACGCATACGGGAAAAGGTACGGGGTTGATATATCCCCTCCTTATTTTATCCCGGCTCCCCCTATCATCTCTCCTATAGGAACGTTTGGCGCCTTTATTAAGATCAGGTCTCCCATCTCGACAAAAAGGGCGCTTTTCGATATAGGAATAGCCGGTCCTCTTGCGGGTGTTATAGCCGCAATCCCCGTAATAGCAATCGGACTCAGGCTTTCAAGTGTGGTTGAAACCGGAGATCGGGGGGTCCGAGAAGGCCTCAGTCTCGGTTCTCCTTTTATCTTCTCGCTTCTAACCGATGTCTTCTTGGGAAATATCTCCGAGGGCCACGATGTTCTCCTTCATCCAGTTGCGTTTGCAGGATGGATCGGACTCTTCGTAACCGCGCTTAACCTGATCCCTGCGGGTCAGCTTGATGGCGGTCATATTATGTATTCTCTCCTTTCTAGGAAGTGGTACAGGCTTAGCTCAATCTCAATGGTATTTGTACTTGGGATTCTCGGCATTGGCACCCGACCCATAATCCACTTCTTTATTTCTCTCTGGGGAAGCGCACCATTTGGTTCCTATAACGGGTCTTTCATCTTTGATGGATGGCCTGGGTGGATCATGTGGGCGGTGATCCTTTCGATTATGGGTACAAGGCATCCGCCTACAATGTACGACGAGATCCCTCTTGACTGGAGGAGGAGACTCCTCGGTGTCCTTGCGATTCTCGTGTTTATCGGGTGTTTTACGCCTGTTCCGATAAAGATCTAACGGTCTATTAAAAGAATTTGAAAAATCCTAAAATCCTGGTATTGTTAGGGATGGCCTAAGCGTTTGATACCGAATGGGCTTTTCAGCTGTAAACTCTATAGAGACCTTGGGATACGGTTCAATTACAACTACAGGACTGAACACGAATTCGTATAATAAATAAAGGAGGATAAAGAGCGTGGCTAAGGAAACACTTACCATTATTGATAATAGAACGGGGAAAACCTATGAGATTCCCATAACGCACGGAACGATTAGGGCAATGGATCTCCGTCAGATCAAGGTATCGGATGATGACTTTGGGATGATGAGCTATGACCCGGCTCTTGAGAATACGGCTTCATGTAAGAGCAGGATAACCTATATTGATGGTGAAAAGGGGATCCTCCTCTATCGTGGTTACCCTATAGAGCAATTGGCCGAAAAGAGCAACTACCTAGAGGTCGCTTACCTGCTTCTAAATGGGGAGTTGCCCACGAGATCGCAGTACAAGAAATGGGTCCACGACGTGACGTATCATACGATCATACACGAGAATGTCAAAAAGTTTATGGATGGATTCCGTTATGATGCCCATCCTATGGGTATGCTTCTTAGTACGGTTGGTGCGCTTTCTACCTTCTATCCTGAGGCCAAGAATATCTTCGACCCACAGATACGGGAGATACAGATAAACCGTCTGATCTCAAAGATGCCCACTCTGGCCGCCTTTTCTTACCGTCATGCTATGGGTCTCCCATATGCGTATCCTGATAACGACTTGAGTTACACGGGCAATTTCTTAAACATGATGTTTAAGATGACGGAACTCAAATACAAGCCGAATCCGGTTATAGAGAGGGCAATCGATATCCTTTTCATACTCCATGCGGATCATGAGCAGAACTGTAGCACGAGTGCAATGCGTAGCGTGGGAAGCTCTCTTCCAGATCCTTATTCGGCTACTGCGGCGGCCATCGCGGCGCTTTATGGGCCTTTACACGGCGGGGCCAATGAAGAGGTGCTCCACATGCTAAAGGAGATTGGCTCAAAGGATAGGATCCCTGAGTATATAAAGAGGGTAAAGGCCGGCGAGTTCAGGCTTATGGGCTTCGGGCATCGTGTCTATAAGTCCTACGATCCAAGGGCAAAGATCATAAAACAGATAGCCCATGAGGTCTTTGAGGTCACGGGAAGGAATCCTCTGCTCGACATCGCATTGGAGCTTGAGAGGATAGCCCTTGAAGACGAGTATTTTATTAAACGCAGGCTCTATCCAAACGTCGACTTCTATTCCGGACTCATATATCAAAGCATGGGGCTTCCTACGAGTATGTTTACGGTACTCTTTGCCATCGCCCGTACATCAGGCTGGCTGGCCCAGTGGAAGGAGATGCTAATAGACGAGGAGAGAAAGATAGTCCGTCCGAGACAGATATATCTGGGACCTGAAAGACGCGATTACGTCCCGATTGAAGAGAGGGAATAATTAAGATCCGGTAAACGATGTGCTTATGATTTAAGGTAGAGACACCTTAAACGGTGTCTCTACCTTTCTCAAGCACCGAAGAAGTGTTTATTGATAAGGGCATTATAGATGTAGTCTACTAGTCTCTCAAGGGAAAGAAAGAATATATCCACTATCCTCGCTTCCTCCTCAAGGCTAATCCTGAAATCGCCAGGGTCGGCTTCCCTTTTTATTTCATTTATATAGTTGTCTAGGCCTTCTATAAAGGATTCTTCAAGGGGTTTCTCCTTGTCTCTCAGTATGGCCTCGATTATGGCTTCGTCCTGAGTATCAAACCTCTTTTTCTCTAGTTCCCGTTTTAATAGGCCCTTCATGTTGCTTATGTGTAGGCCCGGATAGCGGCTTATTACCGTTTTCTCAAAGACCTCTAGGAGTAGTAGCTCTATGTCCATGGTGTAATTAATATACCTGGGGATGGGTTTAATTTCCGCATTGTTTGTCTAGTGCCGTGGCTGCTGAGGCACATTTAGTAGAGCTTAATCTCCCTATCGAGGATGAGATGGCTCAAGTATCCTATTACAACCGGTATATAGTATTCTAATCCCCCTGCGTTTAGTTCGGGTTTAAGAACGCGAAGAATGAGGAGGGGGGAGGGAATAACGAATGCTGCCCAGACCGTATGGGTCCAGCCTCTATGCTTTCCAACGATGGGAAGGAGGGCAAAAAGACCGAGTAAGGCTGCCTCCTTATAACACCCAGCAAGGATGAAGAAGCAGTCGAGAATGAGGAATATCCCGTAAAAGAGCTTCTGTCCAAGGCTGTTTGTATCCACATCGGGCCAGAGTGCCCCAAGCATGCAGAGCCCAAACCAGAGGAGCACATTGAGATCGGGTTTAAAAGAGAAAAACACTACTAGGGCAACGAGGTAGAGGCCAAAGGCGAGTGTACCGCCTGCAAGGTGTC
Organism: uncultured Spirochaetia bacterium; assembly: GCA_964636885.1. Taxonomy (GTDB): domain Bacteria; phylum Desulfobacterota_D; class UBA1144; order Nemesobacterales; family CSP1-2; genus CAZWVA01. The sequence continues at coordinate 3,830 of CAZWVA010000052.1, read as the reverse complement.
CCTTATAAGAGCTCATAGCATGTGCTTATTTAATCCGTGTTCCGATTATTATATCAAACACATTGGATCTACGCATAAGCGGGGGCTAGGGCAAGATCCCTGATCGCCTGGGAGCTTAATTCACTCAGACGATCCACGATGAGATCCGCCATCTTAAACCCATTTCGGTCTAATCTCTTATCGGGAATCGCTATGGAGATCATCCCCGCTTCTTTTGCCGATCTTAAACCGTTAATCGAGTCCTCGATGACGGCACATTCCCTGGGATGAACCCCCAGTTCCTTTGCGGTATGGAGGTAGATGTCCGGATGTGGTTTTCCGAGTCTAACGGAGTCCCCGGAGACGACCACAGGGAAAAATCCCTTTAACGAAAACCTATCCAGGACGGCCCTTATTACCCTCTCTGGTGAGCTTGAGGCCAGGGCTAAGAGAAGACCATTTTCTTTGAGTTCCTTGAGAAGAGGTATGAGTCCCGGTACCAGTTCTAGTTCCTGGTCATAAAGGCCGAGTAGAATCTCGATCCTCTCGTCTATTATATCCTGAACCTCCTCTGGAAGGTTAAACGTCTCTTTTAAAAGCCTGCCCGAATCCCTCTGGTTTAAGCCGACTATCCTGTCCCTGTATGTGGGATTGTATTCTATACCCCTTCTTCCGAGTAGTATCCTTTCCGTCTTTTCCCAAAGGGGTTCACTGTCTATGATAACCCCGTCCATATCGAAGATGACCGCTCTTATCATATCTATGCTCCTTAATGTCTTATCGGGATAAATATATTCATGGAAGAATTTAGAAAAGCAAGTAAGGGGAGGGGGTTTATGACGATTACTAAAGTATTTTAATATGTCTGCTTTGAATTCCGCTATTGCTGCGTGATTTTACGGAATCCAAGATTAAAAGACTTATTGGAAGTAGCGCGGTCTATTCTATAATTGGTATTGTCATTTTATCGAGATTCTGAAGAAGTTCTTGGAGGTGTAAGATGGAGATCCCAAAAACCATGAGGGCGATGGTGCTCGAAAAACCGGGAAAACCGCTTGTTGCTGTGGAACTCCCTGTTCCACAGCCAGGCCCAAATCAGGTACTCATCCGGGTTCAAGCCTGCGGGGTTTGCCGTACAGACCTGCATATATTTGATGGAGAACTCCCGGACCCAAAACTGCCCCTTATCCTTGGACACGAGGTCGTTGGCACCGTTGTTAAGGCTGGAAACGGAGTTGAGAGGTTTCGGGTAGGAAACCGCGTTGGTGTACCTTGGCTGGGCTATACATGCAACCGTTGCCGTTACTGTGATAAAGGGCGGGAGAACCTCTGCGATAACGCCCTCTTTACGGGCTATACGCTTGATGGCGGTTATGCCGAGTATACCGTAGCCGACCAGAGGTACTGCTTCCAGATCCCGGATGAATACGGGGATGCCGAGGTGGCTCCTCTCTTATGTGCAGGACTAATAGGGTATAGGTCCTACAGGATGGCCGGACAGGATGTGGAGCGCCTTGGGATCTACGGTTTCGGGGCTGCGGCACATATAATCGCCCAAATAGCCGTTTATCAGGGCAAAAGGGTCTATGCCTTTACGAGGCCTGGTGATATGGAGGGGCAGGGGTTTGCCCTCAAGCTTGGCGCTATCTGGGCGGGTGATTCCACGCTTATGCCGCCTGAGGAACTGGATGCCGCTATTATATTCGCACCTGTTGGCTCTCTTCTGCCTCAGGCACTTCGGGCAACGGTAAAGGGGGGAACGGTCGTTTGTGGTGGGATTCATATGAGTGATATCCCATCCTTCCCCTACAGGATCCTCTGGGAGGAAAGGGTCGTTCGTTCCGTGGCTAACCTTACTAGGAGGGATGGGGAGGAACTCATGGAGATCGCACCTCGGGTTCCCGTGAGGACAGAGGTAAGGCTGTTTCGTCTTGAACAGGCAAATGACGCCCTAGAGTCCCTGCGACAAGGCCTCGTTCATGGAGCCTCGGTCTTAAAGGTCTCTGGAGAGGGATAGCGCATACAAATTCCTACCTGATTAGAATGCCGAAGGAAAAGAATGGGTAAGCGTATGGATAGTACCCGTAGGAGTAGTAATCCGGATAGTATGTACCAGTGTAATATGGATAGTAGTAGGATCCAAAATGGTATCTGGGATAGTGTCTATGAAAGTGGTGATGGTGATGTTTATGTTTATGATAATAGCGATGTCCTCTGTAATGATGATAGTTATGGGCCGAGCTTACATTTGGAGTCACGAATATAAGGGTCAAAAGAACGGTTAAAAGAAGGGCGATCCTTTTCATGTTCTCCTCCTCAGGGGTTTATATACATTTAAACCCGGCTTCTATAAAAAGGTTTCATATCCTGTTTTTGGGTTCAGGAGTGATCGGGAAAGCTATGCGGGTCTACGTGTACGGTCACATCGGCGTTTGGCACCTTGTTCTCTATGTCCTTAATGATGTCTTCGGCTAGGTTGTGTGATTCAACGAAGCTAAGCGTATGGTCCATTACGAGGTGGAATTCTATAAACCTCTTTGAGCCTGACCTCCTTGTTCGCATCTTGTGGTAGCTTTTTACAAGTGGTTTATGGCTTAGTATTATACCCTTGATCTCTTCAACGATCTCCTTTGGGAGCTCCCTATCCATTAGGATGTCTATGGACCCTTTAAGGACGCCCACTGTAGACCAGATTATATAAACGGCGATCCCTATGGAGATTAAAGAGTCGATGAATATAAACCCTAGGAGTTTGATAGCGATTAGTCCTATTATCACGCTTAGGTTCGTGTATACGTCGGTCTTATAGTGGAGGCAGTCTGCGCCAAGTGCGATACTGTCTGTTTCTTTTGCTACCCTCTCAAGGTATCTTGCAAAGAGGAAACTCACAACCGTTGTAAATGCCATTACCACAATAGCCGAATCTATGGATTGTATGGTTGCCCCGGTAATCAGCCTTTTTATTGATTCGTAGACCAGGTATAGGGATGAAAGCCCGATGAAGGAGCTTTGAAAAAGCCCAGCAAGCCCTTCAGCCTTACCGTGTCCAAACCTGTGTTCCTTATCCGCCGGTTTTTCCGCCTTCTTTATTGAAAAGTAGTTTACCGATGAGGCCGAGAGATCGAGAAGGGAATCGACCGCAGAGGCCAGTATGCTTATCGAGTTTGTAAGGAATCCGAAGACGAGCTTTATAGTTATAAGAAGGGCGGATACTATTATCGATAATAAGGCTGTTTGTAGTTTTCTATTCTTGTTTTCTTTACTTCCCGTGTTATTTGACGGCAAATCCTTAGACTCTATATGGCTGAGTATGACTTAACTCCCCCCAAAGATCAACGGAATAAAAGGCACTCCTCCTACCCTGCCTATTATATATACCGGATCCCCTTATTACTTATACGGACCCTCTCTTATATTATGAGATAACCTCAAAGGATTTTACAAGGGCCTTTCTCTCTAGACTTTCTCTGTATTCTTCTATATCTATGGTGATTCGGGCCACCCCCGTCTGCATCGCTGCCTGCGCCACGGCAACTGATTCCCATACGAGTACCCTTGGATCAAAGGGTTTGGGAACGATATATTCGGGGCCGAATTCAAAAGATTCCTCTCCATAGGCCCTAGCCACAGTGTGGTCGGCGCCCTGCTTTGCAAGACCCGCTAGGGCATAGGCCGCGGCGACCTTCATTTCCTCGTTTATTGCACGGGCTCTAACATCCAGAGCCCCTCTAAATATGAAAGGAAAACCGAGGACGTTATTAACCTGGTTTGGATAATCTGACCTTCCCGTGGCCATGATGATATCGCTTCTTGCGGATTTCGCCTCTTCATATGAGATCTCGGGATCGGGG